>NZ_JBFTXJ020000012.1 GCF_041379945.2 Aneurinibacillus sp. REN35
AGATATATTTACTCGCACACATCGAGTGTCACTGTTCAGTTTTCAAGGAACTTATCTTGCGCGCTTTCGCGCTGTGCCGTTTCTCAGCGGCGACTTTATTATCTTATTACACATTCAGATTAATTGCAAGCACTTTTTCAAAAAACTTTTTCGTGCAACGTATAAGATATATTTTTTACAGCGATAATTAACAATTTATCATGTCTAGAAGCAAAATACAACTGTTATTTTACGCCAGTATAATAAAAAGCGGCACAGTATTTACTGACCGCTTTTTCACTCACAATCACATGATTGATCAACTATTTTACGTGCCGCTTTTCAAGCTCCTGAAGCACTGCATCCAGCGAAAGCTTTTGTTCACGCAGCAGGACGAGCAGATGAAACAGCAAGTCAGCCGCTTCATACCTTAATTCATCATGGCTGCGGTTTTTTGCCGCAATAATAACCTCGCTCGCCTCTTCGCCTACCTTCTTCAGAATCTTATCCACGCCTTCTGTAAACAAGTAGGTCGTATATGATCCTTCCGGCATCTCGGCTTCACGCTTGGCAATCAGTGCCTCGAGCTGGTTGAAAATAGCGAAGCGGTCTTCTTCCACTGCCTGACGATCCTCGTTACCGGACAGCAGCGAATCCGTAAAGCAGGAGTATACATTTTTATGACAGGCCGGTCCGTTTGGAATGACCTTTACAACAAGCGCATCACGATCACAGTCATACAAAACATCGATCACCTGCTGGGTATTACCTGATGTTGCTCCTTTATGCCACAGTTCTTGGCGCGATCGGCTCCAAAACCATGTCTCACGCGTTTCCAGTGTTTTCGCTAGCGACTCCTTATTCATATAGGCAAGCGTCAGTACCTCTTTGCTCTGTGCGTCCTGAACAACTGCCGGTAACAGGCCGTTCTCATCGAATGTAATACTCTCCAAATCCATTTATATCGTCTCCTCTACCATACGCATCTCGATGTTTTTATCATGCAGATATTGTTTGACTTCTTTAATGGATGTTTCTTTATAATGAAAGATCGATGCAGCCAGGGCTGCATCTGCTTTGCCCTCCACAAACGCATCATAAAAGTGCTCTTTTGAGCCTGCGCCGCCGGATGCAATCACCGGAATGCGCACCGCTTCCGAAATGGCTCGCGTCAAGGCGAGGGCAAATCCGTCTTTTTGACCGTCGCAGTCCATACTTGTCAAAAGAATCTCACCTGCACCCAGCGCCTCGACCCGTCTGGCCCACTCTACGGCATCCATTCCGGTCGCCTGTCGGCCGCCATGTGTATAGACTTCCCAGCCTTCTCCATTCTCACGCGCCTTGGCATCGATCGCAACGACAACGCACTGACTGCCGAAGACTTCAGCGCCTTCCTGTACAAGCTCTGGTCTTTTCACTGCAGCCGTATTGACCGATACTTTGTCTGCACCTGCGCGTAGAATTCGGCGCATATCATCCACTGTATTAATGCCGCCGCCTACCGTAAAAGGAATGGTCACATTTGCTGCCGTTTCCTCCACTACTTCTACCATGGTCTCCCGTCCTTCATGTGAAGCGGAAATGTCGAGAAACACGAGCTCATCGGCACCTTCTTCGCTATAGCGCTTGGCCAGTTCCACCGGATCACCCGCATCCCGCAGGTTGACGAAGCTAACACCCTTAACGACACGTCCTTCTTTTACATCTAGACAAGGAATGATTCGTTTGGCCAGCATGTCAGATCCCCTCCTGTATGCGCTGCAGCACTTGCGGCAGCTGAACGCGATCCGTATACAGCGCCTTTCCGACAATAGCGCCGCCCACTCCCTCCGCTGCATAGCGCGCCAGCTCTACGATATCCTGTTCGACGCTTACACCGCCGGATGCGATGACATCCTTGCCTGTAGCCCGGGCTAATTGCACAATGGCCTCTGTGTTCGGTCCTTCCAGCGTACCGTCACGCGATATATCTGTATAAATAAAGGTTTCCGCTCCCTTGGCAATCAGCACCTTTGCCAGTTCTTCCGCCGTCACTTCTGATGTCGTCAGCCAGCCGTGCGTTGCCACGTAGCCATTCCTCGCATCAATACCAATCGCAACCTTATCTCCATACTTCGCTAACACCTGCTCGGTAAACGGCTGATCCTGAATCGCGGCCGTACCAAGGATAACCCGGCTGACACCGCCCTCGATATACCGATCAATGTCTTCCATGCGCCGCAGCCCGCCGCCGATCTGTACGGGCACATCCAGTGCACGTGCAATATCCAATACGATGCCATTATTCACAGGCTGTCCTGCCTTGGCACCGTCCAAATCAACGAGGTGAATCCACTCGGCTCCCTGCACGGCCCACTGCTTCGCCATCTCCACAGGTGAATCGCCGTACACCGTCTCCTGATTGTAATCGCCCTGCAGCAGGCGGACGCATTTTCCGCCGCGAATGTCGATTGCAGGATACACAATAAAACTCATCTCTCTACTCCCTCTCCATCGATCTATCGTTTTGTTGACGCCGTCTCACATAACTTCGCAAAGTTCTCCAGCAGCTGCATGCCAACCGTTCCGCTTTTCTCCGGATGGAACTGCATACCGTACACATTTCCCCGGCCGACAATGCCCGGTACTTCCTGATGATAATCAGCCGTGGCCAGAAGCACCGGACGGTTTTCTTCTGTAGGCTGGAGAAAATACGAGTGAACGAAATACACGTATCCTTCCTCCACCCCGGAAAAAATGCGGTTCTTCTGTAAAAAGTCCAGCCGATTCCAGCCCATATGCGGAATTTTATAATCGCCGGAGAAGCGAAGCACCCGTCCCGGAAGAATGCCCAGACCTTCATGCTCGCCGTGCTCCGTACTGCTGGCAAACAACAGCTGCATCCCAAGACAGATGCCGAGCAGCGGCTTCCCACTGGCCGCAAATTGACGGATCGGCTCCTCCAGGCCGCGCTCTTTGAGGTTCTTCATCGCATCGCCGAACGCGCCAACGCCGGGAAGAATCGCGCCTTCCGCCTGATTTAACGCTTCCTCATCCGATACGAATGCATACTCATAGCCGAGCCGCTCCACCGCTTTGCTTACGCTGTGAAGATTGCCCATTCCATAGTCGATAATCGCAATCATGTTTACAACATCCCTTTCGTTGACGGGACCCCTTTCACCCGCGGGTCAATCATCGTCGCTTCATCCAGTGCACGGCCCAGCGCTTTAAACACCGCTTCGATCATATGGTGCGTATTGTGTCCGTAATGCACAATAATATGAAGGGTAATGCGTGCTTCAAGTGCCAGCTTCCAGAAAAACTCATGGAAGAGCTCCACCGGGAAGTTTCCTACATTCGCGGAGGGAAATTCGGCACGGTATTCAAGATGCGGCCGGTTGCTGATATCGACGATTACCTGACCGAGCGCTTCGTCCATCGGCACAAATACGCTACTGTAGCGTTTGATGCCTTTTTTGTCACCAAGCGCTTCACGGAACGCCTGTCCAAGACAGATGGCGATGTCCTCTACCGTATGATGGTAATCGATCTCGATATCGCCTTTTGCCTGTACATGTAAATCAAATTGTCCATGCTTCGTGAACAAATCAAGCATATGATCAAGGAAGGGAACATCGGTTGCAAGCTCTGTTTTCCCCTCGCCATCTACATTAAATCGAAGCTGAATATCCGTTTCATTCGTTTTGCGTGCAATCGATGCTGTTCTCATTGCCTGTTATCCTCCTGTTTCCGTTCGTTATCTAAACGGACCGCAATGGCCCGTGCATGCGCTTCTAACCCTTCCTGACGGGCGAGCGCAACGATTTTATCTCCATGTGCCAGCAAATCCTGAAGGCTGTATGAGATGAGGCTTGATTTTTTCAGGAAATCATCCACATTTAGCGGCGAGGAGAAGCGCGCCGTACCATTGGTAGGCAGCACATGATTCGGCCCAGCAAAATAATCGCCAACAGGCTCCGAGCTGTAGGCACCAAGGAAAATTGCGCCCGCATTTTTAATCTGTCCAAGGTAGGCCATCGGGTCCTCTACCATCACCTCAAGGTGCTCTGGTGCCAGGCGGTTGACAACATCCAATGCCTCAGCCATGTCTTCGACAATGCAAATCGCCCCGTGATTACGAACAGAAGCCTCCGCGATATCTCTGCGCGGCAGGGAAGCAAGCTGTGCCTCCACTTCCTGCTGCACGGCCTGCGCCAGCTCCCGGCAGGTTGTCACCAGAACGGCCGAAGCCAGCATGTCGTGCTCAGCCTGTGAAAGCAGATCAGCGGCCACATAAACCGGATTGGCGGTTTGATCTGCCAATACGACGATCTCGCTCGGACCTGCGACCATATCAATATCGACCAGACCGAACACCTCACGCTTTGCCAGCGCCACATAAATATTGCCCGGCCCCACAATTTTATCGACAGGCTTAATCGTTTCCGTTCCATATGTCAGCGCCGCAATCGCCTGTGCGCCCCCTACTTTATACACTTCCGATACACCCAGCTCATCCGCGGCAGCCAATACACCTGGATTGACTTTCCCATCCTTGCCGGGAGGCGTTACCATCACGATTTCTTCCACGCCAGCCACTTGTGCAGGAATGGCATTCATCAGCACCGAGGATGGGTACGCTGCCGTTCCGCCCGGCACATACAAGCCTACGCGCTGCAGCGGGCGAATCAACTGCCCGAGCATCGTCCCCGATTCCCGGGTCGTCATCCATGATTGACGCATCTGTCGGCTGTGATAATCGCGGATGTTTGCCGCGGCTTCCCGAATCGCTGCAAGCACGGTCGGATCCAACTCTTCAAACGCCTGACGAAATTCCCCTTCCGTCACCCGCATGGAATCCAGTTGGATGCGATCAAATTGCTCGGTAAAGCGAAGCACCGCTGCATCCCCTTCTTTTTTTACCGCCTGTAAAATCTCCAGCACCACAGCACGCTGCGTTTCCGTTCCCGCTTCCACATCGCGGCGGGTCGAAAAATTCGCGGCTTCCACAATCTTCATCATGACTTACCTCTCCTCTACAATCGAAGCGAATTTCTCGTATATGTAATCCACTGCTTCATTCTTCATCCGATAGCTTACCCGGTTGGCAATCAGTCGGGTTGTAATCGGCATAATTTCTTCCAATTCTACCAGACCGTTTTCTTTTAACGTGCGTCCTGTGGAGACAATATCGACGATCCGGTCCGCCAGGCCGATGAGCGGAGCCAATTCAATGGAGCCGTTGAGCTTAATGACCTCCACCTGCTGGCCCTGTTCACGAAAATATTTGGAGGCAACGCGCGGATACTTGGTAGCGACGCGCGGCGCAGCCGTGCCGGACGGCTTCCAGTCAGGCAGCCCTGCCACGGAGATGCGGCAGCGGCTGATCTGCAGATCGAGCAGTTCATAGACATTTCGGCCCTCTTCCAGCAGCACATCTTTTCCGACAACGCCAATATCGGCCACTCCATACTCCACATAGGTCGGTACATCGGTCGGCTTGGCAAGAATGAAGTCCAGATTGGCTTCCGGAACCGGCACGATCAGCTTGCGCGAATCATCAAATTCTGGGGGAAGCGGAACGCCGGCTTTGCGCAACAGATCGGCCGCTTCTTCAAAGATTCGTCCCTTTGGCATTGCAATGATGAGCTTTTCCTGTGCATTTACTGCCATGTCGCTTCCTCCCCTGTCATATCGATAACTTCAGCATATTGCGAAAAATCAACCTGGTTTGATTCTTCCTTCCGCTGCGTGATCACGACCGTATTGTCCTGCGCACGCAAAGCTCTGGCCTTCTCCAGCGCTGCGCTGCGCTGTTCTGCGCGGTATAAAATAAGAAACCGCCTTGCCTTCTCCATCTGATAGTCTGCCGCCTCCAGCAGGCTGTCCATCTGTATCGCGAACCCGGTCGCAGGACACGGGCGTCCGAACTGTGCCAGCAGCCCGTCATAACGGCCACCGGTGCATATGGAGAAGCCCTGATTCGCCGCATAGCCCTCAAATAAAATACCTGTGTAATAATCAAGATTGCTCAGCAGATTCAAGTCTAGCAGTACATATTGATCCACCTGGTAGGCTTCCAGCGCCTCCCACAGCTCACGCAGATTGCGAACCGCTTTGCGTGCCTGACCGTTCACTGTTATGGCTTCAGCGCGCTCTAACAATTCCTTGCCTCCGCGCAGCTTGAGCAGCTCGCATAAGCGGGACGTCCCTTCCTCGGACAGTCCCAGCCCGTGCACATACTGGCGGAACCCTACGTAATCCCGGTTATACAAATATTCCTTGAGCTTCTCACAGTCATCTTTCTCTTCTACGATCTCTTCTAATAATCCTTCTAAAAATCCGATATGTCCAACCGCAATCTTGAACACGGAAACACCGGCCGCCTTCAGCACGGACACTGCCAGCGCAATCGCCTCAGCATCGGCATCCACCGACGCCTGGCCGATGCACTCGATCCCAAGCTGCGTAAACTCGGCATTGCGGCCCGCTTCATTTTTCTGTGCTCGGAATACATTGGCCGTGTACATGAGGCGCAGCGGCAGCGGCTCCTCCTTCATCAGCGAAGAAGCGACCCGGGCAATCGGCGCCGTCATATCGGGACGAAGCACCACCGTCTTCCCCTCGCTGTCCAGCAATTTAAACAATCTATTATCAAGCGTGGCGCTCGCAGCGCCGACGGTATCATAGTACTCAAGAGTCGGTGTACTAATTTCACGGTAGCCCCACTGCTGCATGCAGCCTTTGACCTGGCCCTCCAGCCAGCGCTGCTCTTCCAGCACATCAGGTAGAATATCCCGCATGCCCAACGGCTTCTCAAACCCCAACGGTTTTGACATCCTGCTTTCCACTCCTCGTCTTATCCTTTACTATGGTAGAGAACTAAAGGATTTTCTTGTTGAATGTAGTCTAACACTCCCATTCTTATCCGTCAACCACTTCTGTTAAACCGTTAAAATTGTAAGCGCTATCTCTTTTTGCATAAAAAAAGCGAACCGGTTTCATACCGATTCGCTCGTGTTTTCATGCTTCTACTCCGATAGATTGCCCGCCTGTCTGATAATGCGCATGGGGTTACCGCCAACAAAGGCGCCTGCCGGCACATCAGCATTGACAAGAGTCGCCGCCGAGACGACCGCACCGTCACCGATCGTCACGCCGGGCAGAACTGTAGAATTGGCGCCGATCATTACGCCGGAGCCGATCTTCACATCACCTAGACGATACTCCTCTATCAAATACTCATGCGCAAGAATGGTTGTATTATAACCAATGATGCTGTTTGAGCCGATCGAAATGCGTTCCGGAAACATCGTATCCATCATCACCATTAAGGCTACGGCTGTATTTTCGCCCACCTTCATGCCAAGAAAGGTGCGGTACATCCAGTTCTTCAGCGGCATCCAGGGCGTATAGCGCGCAAGCTGCACGACAGCAAAGCATTTCACTACTTTCCAGAAACTTATTGTCTTATACAATTGCCATAATGAATTCGCTCCCTGAACCGGATACCGCTCCGTCTGTCGTTTTGCCATAACCCACCCCTTACGACTGACGAATCGGCTGCTTCACAATCTGAATCAGATCGCTCATATCATTCAGCAAATAGGTCGGGTCAAATGTGGATAAAAAGGACGCGCCCTTCAAGCTCCAGGCCACACCTGCTGACGAGATGCCCGCATTGTGTGCGGCTTGAATGTCGTACTGGCTATCTCCTACCATCAGGGTACGTGCCGGGTCTGCTCCCAGCGCCCGCATGGCTTTCTCCACCGGCTCCGGATGCGGCTTATGATTCTCTGTATCCTGATAGGAGACGAACGTATCCATGTACTTATCCAGACCAAACAAGCGCAAGCCCATCTCCGCTGTTTTCCGCTGCTTGGTCGTTACAATGCCCATCTTGATGTCCATCGCAGCCAGCTGCTCGATCGTCTCCAGCACACGCGGAAACTCTTCCACCAGCTCGTCATGCACCTGTTCATTATGTGCGCGGTATACCTGAACCAGCTCTTCCGAACGATCCGGTCCGAACAGATCCATCTGGTCATAAAGGGGCTTGCCCATATGAGGAATGATATCTTCACGCGTATACTTACCTGGATAAAACTTCTCCAGCGTATACATAAAGGACGTTAAAATCAAATTATTCGTATCAATCAGCGTACCATCAAGGTCAAACAATACATATTGGTAACGATGCATGGAACCCCTTCTTTCTTTCTATAAAATCTCTTTTTCCTAGCCTTCCCCATACCGTTTCTTTGCAACGCCTGTTTTTCTCAATACCACCATCATGACGAGAGCAAGCGCGATCAGAACAAGGCTGATTACCTGTGCAATGCGCAGCGTGTCCGTAAGCATTAAACTATCTGTCCGCAGCCCTTCTACAAAAAACCGTCCGATGGAATACCAAATCACGTAGCTGAGGAACAGATCCCCACGGCGCAGTGCGACGACACGACGAATCGTAATCAGCAGAAGGACGCCCAGCAGATTCCATAACGATTCATACAAGAACGTCGGATGATAGTAGGAATACGTATTCGTAAGTGGATCAAGAATGTACATCTGATCAATGATAAACTGTGGCAGATGCAGGCTCTGCAGAAACTCCAAACTTACCGGTCCACCGTGCGCTTCCTGATTCATAAAATTGCCCCAGCGGCCAATTGCTTGTCCGATCAGCAGGCTGGGCGCAACAATATCAGCAATCCGCCAGAAGGAAACCTTTTTCACACGCGAATAAATGTATGCGGTTAATACCGAGGCAATTAACGCCCCGTGAATGGCGATGCCCCCCTGCCAGATCGCAATAATCTCACCGGGATGCGAGCTGTAATACTCATCCCAGCGGAAGACCACATAATAGATGCGAGCCCCGATAATTGCTGCGGGGACTGCATACATCACCACATCCATAATCGTTTCCGGGTCCATGCCGACCCGCTTCGCTTCGCGCAGCGCCATTAATAACCCAACGAGCGCTGCCGTTCCAAGAATAATCCCGTACCAGTGTATAGATAAAGGCCCCAGCTGCAGGGCGATCGGATCCAATGCCTTTGGCATATTCAAAAACCCCCTCGTTAGATGTCTTCGACTGCGTCTTCAATTGTATCGGTCAGTTTTTTGCTGAAGACGACCGCAGCGTTATAGCCCATGCGCTTCAGGCGGAAGTTCATGGATGCAACCTCGACAATCACCGCAAGATTTCGACCCGGACGTACTGGAATGGTAATCTGAGGCACTTCCGTATCCATAATTTTTATTTTTTCATCGTCCAATCCAAGACGATCATACATCTTATTCGGGTCCCAAATTTCGAGACGAATGACGAGCGAAATTCGCTTATAATTGCGAATCGCACCCGCGCCAAACAATGTCATGACGTTAATAATGCCGACGCCGCGAATCTCAAGCAAATGCTGAATGAGCTCCGGCGCGCTTCCGATCAGTTGATTCTCCTGCGTCTGGCGGATCTCCACCGCATCATCTGCCACCAGACGATGCCCGCGCTTCACCAGCTCCAGCGCTGTCTCGCTTTTTCCGATAGAGCTCTGACCGACAAGCAGCACACCAACCCCATATACGTCTACCAATACACCATGCATTGTCGTCGTTGGTGCAAGGCGGCCTTCCAAATATGTAGTAAGCTTACTTGACAGCTTTGTTGTTGGAAGAGGGGAGGTTAATACCGGAATGCCGCGTTCTTCAGCCAGATCAAGCAGCTCAGCGGGTGCTTCACACCCATGTGCAACACAAATGCATGGGGTCGCTTCTAGCAAAAGCTTATCGATCCGTTCCATGCGCTCCGGTGCGCTCAATGCCTCATAGAAGCTCAATTCTGTCTTACCGAGAAGTTGAACGCGCTCGGACGCGTAGAATTCAAAATAACCAGCAATCTCAAGCCCCGGACGGCTAATGTCGCTTACGGTAACTTCACGGCGTAATCCAGACTTGCCGCCCGCCACTTTCAGTTGAAAATGGTTAACAATGTCGCGTACATGGGTCTTTTTCAAACCTTCCACCCTTTCTCTCTAAAATCATACCTTATTGTATCATATCGCTTGTGTCATGTTGAAAGAAAGAGCAAGTGATTGAAGCAAATCATCACGCCTACAAAAATAAAGAGACGGCTCATCGCCGCCTCTTTACAGGACCGCATGTATACCAGCCCTGCGTTAGTTGCTATTTCAATAGATCATGACTGTATCTGCAGCCGAGCCTCCGAGCGCTTACGGTCGCGCTCAAGTACAGGGGCCAAGTATTGTCCTGTATACGATTCATCTACTTTCACGACATCCTCTGGCGCGCCTTCAGCTACGATCATCCCACCACGGCTGCCCCCATCAGGACCTAAATCAATGATATGGTCAGCAGTCTTAATCACATCAAGATTATGCTCAATCACCAGGACACTATCTCCCGCTTCCACCAGACGCTGGAGAACTTTGAGCAGACGATCAATGTCATCGATATGCAGCCCCGTTGTCGGCTCATCAAGAATATACAGCGTCTTACCATTGCTGCGACGGTATAACTCGGATGCCAGCTTCACACGCTGGGCTTCTCCGCCTGAGAGCGTCGTAGCCGGTTGACCTAATGTAATATAGCCAAGACCTACATCATACAGCGTCTGAAGCTTGCGCTGTATGCGCGGAATATGCTTAAAGAATTCTAATGCATACTCCACTGTCATCTCCAATACGTCAGAGATATTCTTGCCTTTATAACGCACTTCAAGCGTCTCGCGGTTATAACGTTTGCCATGACATACCTCACAAGGCACGTACACATCCGGCAGGAAGTGCATCTCAATCTTAATAATTCCATCGCCCCGACACGCTTCACAACGACCGCCCTTTACATTAAAGCTGAAACGTCCCTTTTGATAGCCGCGCATTTTCGCTTCATTCGTCTGCGCGAACAAATCACGGATATCATCAAATACACCGGTATAGGTAGCCGGATTGGAACGCGGTGTACGTCCGATAGGAGATTGGTCGATGTCAATCACTTTATCAAGGTGCTCAATCCCCTCAAGCTTGCGGAACGCCCCCGGCTTCTGCTTTGACTTGTGCAATTCGCGAGCAAGCGACTTATGCAGAATCTCGTTAATGAGTGTTGACTTCCCAGAACCGGATACCCCTGTCACACACGTAAAGACACCGAGCGGGACTTTGAGCGTCACGTTACGAAGGTTATTTTCTTTGGCTCCCACAATTTTGACCCATTTGCCGTTCGGTTGGCGACGGTCGAGCGGCACGGGAATGAACTTGCGGCCGCTCAAGTACTGGCCGGTCAATGAATTCTCATCGTTCATTATTTCCTTAGGCGTACCTTTTGCGACAATCTTGCCTCCATGTACACCGGCGCCTGGCCCAATATCGATAATGTAATCCGCTGCAAACATCGTATCTTCATCATGCTCGACGACAATCAATGTATTACCCAGATCACGCATATGCTCCAATGTCTTGATGAGACGGGCATTATCCCGCTGATGCAGCCCTATGCTTGGCTCATCAAGAATATAGAGCACGCCCATGAGGCTTGAGCCAATCTGTGTAGCCAAACGAATCCGCTGCGCCTCTCCGCCAGACAACGTCCCGGCCGCACGACTCATCGTCAAATAATCCAAACCGACATCAACAAGGAATTGCAGACGTGCTTGGATTTCTTTTAGAATCAAGCGGGCGATCTGCACTTCCTTCTCTGTCAGCTTGAGCTGATCGAAGAATTCATGCGCCTCGGTAATCGAGAGGTCTGTTACATACGCTATGTTTTGTTCGTTAATCGTTACCGCTAATGCTTCTGCGCGAAGACGATGCCCCTTACAGGTCGGGCATTTCTTCTGACTCATGTATTGCTCCAACTGCTGACGCACATAATCCGATCCGGTCTCCCGGTAGCGCCGCGCTACGTTATTGACCACGCCTTCGAATGTCATGTGCGTATCCCGCACGGTCGAGCTGAAATCACTCTTATAGCGGAAGTGGAGTTTTTCTTTGCCGCTGCCATATAAAAGCACGTGCTGCTGCTCATCCGTTAGCTCTTCAAACGGCGCGTCCAGATCAATTTTGTAATGCTTAGCTACACTGGCAAGAATTTGTTCATAATAATTCGATGTGGAGCTGTTCCACGGATCAAGCGCTCCTTCGTTCACGCTCTTGGAACGATCGGGTACGATAAGATCCGGGTCGACTTCAAGCTGACTGCCCAGCCCATCACACTTCGAACACGCGCCAAACGGGCTATTAAATGAAAACAAACGCGGTTCAAGCTCTTGTATACTAAAGCCGCAGACTGGGCAGGCAAGATTCTGACTGAACAGAAGTTCTTCCTCTCCCATAATATCAACAAGCACACGGCCCTCTGCTAAACGTAACGCGGTCTCTAGCGAATCGGCCAGACGGCTTTGGATGCCATCCTTTACTACAATTCGGTCAATGACAACTTCGATAGAGTGCTTCTTGTTCTTCTCAAGCTTAATCTCTTCTGATAGATCTCGCACATCACCATTCACACGAACACGTACATAGCCCTGTGTGCGAATCTCTTCAAGCAGCTTGACATGCTCGCCTTTGCGTCCTTGTACAAGCGGAGCTAGAATTTGCAGACGCGTCTTTTCCGGATAAGCTAGAATACGGTCCACCATCTGTTCTACCGTCTGAGCGGTAATCTCTACCCCGTGCTCCGGACAATGCGGCCGGCCGATGCGCGCAAAAAGCAGGCGAAGATAATCATAGATCTCCGTCACCGTACCAACTGTCGAGCGCGGATTACGGCTCGTCGTCTTCTGATCAATCGAAATGGCAGGAGACAGACCTTCGATCGAATCGACATCCGGCTTATCCATCTGTCCTAGAAACTGGCGTGCATACGCGGACAGCGACTCAACGTAACGCCGCTGCCCTTCCGCATAAATCGTATCAAATGCCAATGAAGATTTCCCTGAACCGGACAGGCCGGTCAGCACGACAAACTTATCGCGTGGAATCGTAATATCTATGTTTTTTAAGTTATGGGCGCGCGCGCCCTTAATTGTAATATTTTCGCGGCTCATTCCTTCTTCATCCTTCCGCTTTCATCTCAAGAATTACATCACGCAGCTCAGCCGCACGTTCAAAGTTCAGCGCGCGGGCCGCTTCCTTCATTTCGTCTTCAAGACGCAGGATTACTTCCTTCTTCTCTTTCTTGCTCAGCTTGCTATACGCCTTCTGCGGCAAGTATTCTTCCTGTTCCTCAGCCGCCTTCGTCGCCTCGATGACCTCGCGCACCGCCTTACGGATAGTCTGCGGCGTAATCCCATGCTGCTCGTTATATGCCTCCTGCCGCTCACGCCGACGGGTAGTCTCCTCAATTGCACGTTCGATTGAATGCGTCATTTTATCCGCATACATAATAACATGACCATTAGCGTTACGCGCTGCTCGGCCGATCGTCTGAATTAATGAACGCTCATTGCGCAGGAATCCTTCCTTATCCGCATCGAGAATCGCGACAAGCGACACTTCAGGTATATCTAACCCTTCCCGTAAAAGATTAATCCCAATCAACACATCAAATGTCCCTACCCGTAAATCACGAATGATCTGCATTCGTTCGATCGTTTTAATGTCAGAATGCAGATACCGAACCTTGATGCCGACTTCCTTCAGGTAATCGGTCAAGTCCTCGGACATTTTCTTTGTCAGTGTTGTAACAAGCACGCGCTCTCCCTTGGCGATCCGGTCATTGATCTCACCGAGCAGGTCATCAATTTGACCTTTTGATGGGCGGACATCAAGCGTCGGATCGAGAAGTCCTGTCGGGCGAATCACCTGTTCGACGAAATCAGGAGCCTGCTCAAGCTCATACGGACCCGGTGTTGCGGATACGTATACGATTTGCTTGATATGCTTCTCAAACTCCGCGAACCTAAGCGGGCGGTTGTCCGCAGCCGAAGGCAGACGAAAGCCATGCTCGATCAGCATGTCCTTACGGGCTTTATCCCCGTTATACATCCCGCGAATCTGCGGCAGTGTAATATGCGACTCATCCACCATAATCATAAAATCATCTGGAAAATAGTCGAGCAGCGTATATGGTGTCGCTCCTGCAGGCAGGCCGGTCAGATGGCGTGAATAGTTCTCCACACCAGAGCAGTAGCCCATCTCCTGCAGCATCTCTAGATCGTAGCGCGTACGCTGCTCAAGCCGCTGCGCTTCCAATAACTTGTCATTCTCTTTTAAATAAGCGAGACGCTCTTCCAATTCCGCTTCAATACTTTTGACGGCCCTCTCCATCTTATCCTGCCCCGTCACAAAGTGAGAGGCCGGGAAGATGGCAACATGCTCCCGTTCAGCCAGCACTTCACCGGTCAAGACATCAATCTCCGTTATGCGATCAATCTCATCGCCGAAAAACTCAACACGAACCGCATGCTCGCTGTTAGACGCCGGAAAGATCTCTACAACGTCGCCACGCACCCGAAATGTGCCGCGCACAAAATTAATATCATTACGATCGTATTGAATATCGATCAGTTTGCGCAGCACATCATCACGATTCTTCTCCATTCCCCGCCGCAATGATAAAAGCAGGGAACCGTATTCTGTCGGCGAACCCAAGCCATATATGCAAGATACACTCGCAACAATAATGACATCGTTGCGCTCAAACAACGCACTGGTCGCTGAATGGCGCAGTTTATCGATCTCTTCATTGATGCTGGCATCCTTCTCGATGTACGTATCTGAGTGTGGAATGTAAGCCTCGGGCTGATAGTAATCATAGTAACTTACGAAGTATTCGACCGCATTATTGGGGAAAAACTCTTTAAACTCACTAGTAAGCTGTGCGGCGAGTGTCTTGTTGTGGGCAATCACAAGCGTTGGCTTCTGTACTTTGTTGATTACATGGGCCATCGTGAACGTCTTACCCGTTCCGGTCGCCCCAAGCAGTGTCTGATGCTTCTTCCCATTCAAAATCCCTTCTGACAACTTCTTTATAGCGGTAGGCTGATCCCCCTGTGGTTGATACTCAGAGACCAACTCAAATGTACTCTTCAGCTTTTCCAAGGTTTCACCTTTCCTTCGTCAGTATGCTGCATTTCATTATATCACAATCACATATACGAACATATGCTTTCCATAATTTTTTTCGAACGTAAGTTCTCTCAATACAAGTCACTCTTTTCTGTATACCCATTTACGTGCCGATGCACTACAAAAAACGCTGCTGACCCTATTCGTCAGCAGCGTTTTATCGTCGTTTCTTAGTCGTTTCTTCATTCTGTAAGATTAATTCCACGAATCCAGCGATATCCTGCATAGGTTCCGGCAAGTCCGCTTACTACACCAAGCAGAATAACGGGAAGCGGCTGGTAGGGTCCGTTGAAGGCGGCCATCATAATGCCTAGCGTAGCAATTGCCCCAACCCATATGTTCAGCGACACGCGGGAAATGATTGCGGCGAGAATAAATGGAACGATCAGCGCGATAACATATTTTATGATCATAATGATACATCCTTTCCCTGCTCGAGGGGCATGTCATTGGATCCAGCGTTACGGCTTGTCCGGATTTTGCGGAACAATCCAAACAACTTCCGGTATCCGAGTTCCACATACTCATTTGCCGAAGCATCAGGGGCAACAATCAATCCTAGCTGATGATGATCTCCTTGGTATACCGAACGCTGGACATATTTGATATGTCCTTCTTTATTCATTACTTCCATTTTACAAAAAGCCGATTGCTGCTGCAATGCAGGGTAAATCTCTTCTTTTCCATTGATTTCGTTACCGTTAATCCGCATGATTACATCACCAGTAACAATTTCCATCTCATCCGCCGGGCTGCCAGGCACGACGGCTAATACGCGCACCCCTCTCTTCAACTGAACGTAGAGCGGTGTATGCACGCGGCGCTGCCATTCGCCATAAATACGCAATCCTTCATGTCCAAGCAGCGCTATTACTCCACCGAGTACAGCGATAGGCAGCCATAAGGTACCGAGATAAGCTAGAAGCAATAAGCCGACACCAAGCCAGATAATCACCTTTCCTGCCCGCTGTGCTTTATCATGTGGTGTAGACAATACAGCCAAATCCGCATACCCCATCACCGAGGGAACAGGAAGAAGACTTAAGCCTGCGACTCCTGCATAGAACAGCGGCCATAGACTTGAGTCACCCGGCATGTAAACCGCTGCGCTCGATGCGTCACCCACAATGAATACGCCGACTGGAATCAACCAATATTTCTGGATTTCATACCCGCCGACCACACGCCCGCGTTCGCTTTTGATAAGTACAGGAGATAATCCCTGCTTAGGTACAAGCCGCACAAGCAGACCTTCAGCGATATGCAGCACTGCCACAAGAGCAAGAATCGCCGGAATATCAACCGACTGAAGCCAACCAAGTACCTTCTGCCCAATCCCGCTTATGTTCGCTGAGGGGATGAGCTTTGAAAGTGTCGAAAGCACGATCAGCAGACCACCGCTATAAGCAAAAGACAAAAAGCGAATATGCACCAAAGCCAGCACAGCGCTTAGTCCCCACAACAACAGCACATCATGATACGAAGGCGCCACACCTAGAGCAAGCAGCAGAACAGATGCCGCAATTCCGGCCGCCGCCCCGAATAATAACGCTCGCACCAGCTCTCCCGCTCCCGAAGTAATCCGCGCATGAAACAGCTTACGCTCCTGTATGATCTGCTTTCGGTAGGCCCATAATAACAGCAACGCAAATACATACAGCGCCGGGCTTATCAAAAACTTTGGTATAAGTAGTAATAGATCAACGATAAATCCTGACCAATCCTTCATCTCTATCCTCCCGATCAAAAAATCGAGCAATCAACACGCCTATATCCTCTCTTCTTCATCATAGCCACTATCAAAAGAAAAAACCACAGCATAAAGGCCGTGGTTGTATAATTCGATAAAATATGAGGTGAACCCTGCTTTTTTTCTAATTTGCTTCCCTGGATATTACTTCAAGCGCAGCTTGGAGCTGTAAATCATTTTTTGGATCTTGTATGCGTTTAATTAGCTCTTCTTGCATTGCGCCTGCTGTAGCCTTATCCACCTTTCCGGTGACCGAAAGCTGGTGCAGACTCTGGAATGCCTTGACCGCCGTCTCGGTACGGCTATCGAAGTATCCATCCGTCCTTCCCGGCGGCTGGCCTATACCTTTAAGAATTAATTGAAGATTCTTCACATCCGAGCCGTTCATATCACGTGTAAGCTCTGTTTTAGTAGGCAGCGGAGCCGCATTGAAATAATCGGGCTGCTCAATCTTTACATCCGGAGCGATCCCTTTCTTATGAATCCAGGTTCCGTCCGGTGTTAGCCATTTTGCGACCGTAATCTTAAGCTGGCTGTCATCTTCAAGCGGCATCGTATTCTGTACCGTGCCTTTACCAAATGAGTTGATGCCAACCACTTTAGAGCCGCTGCCCTGCAGTGCCGCAGCAAGAATCTCAGACGCGCTGGCGCTGCCTTTATCCGTTAATACAACAACCGGATATTTGACATCACCTTTTTCAGAGCGGAATACTTCTTTCTTGCCATCGCTATATTGCACCTGTAGAATAATGCCTTTGTTTGGTACAATCTGATTTCCAATCTCCACTACCGAATCCAACAGCCCGCCAGGATTTCCCCGCACATCAATAAGAAGCCCGTTGATATTCTGCTGCTCTAGCTTCTTTAATTCTGTGGAAAAGTGCTTGGCCGTATTCTCGGAAAACTGTGTAATCTCCAGCTTTCCATATTTCTTACCATTCTTCTCCATCGTCTCTCCGTATACGGTCTCGATTGGAATATTATCACGTACAACCGTTACATGCATAGGCTCTGATAAGCCTGGACGAATAATTTCAAGCTCTGCCTTCGTGCCTTTCGGTCCACGGATATGCATGACAGCATCGCTTAGACTTAGCCCCTGCAGACTCTTATTATTGACCTTAAGAATTTGGTCTTCCGGACGAAGCCCGGCTTTCTCAGCCGGCGAGCCTTTGAACGGAGATACGATCGTCACCTTCTCATTTTTAAGTGTAACTTCCGCTCCGATCCCTTCAAAGGTCGATTGCAGCGACGAATTGAAATCTTTTGTTTCCTTCTGATTCATATAATCAGAAAACGGATCATCTAGTGTCTTGACCATGCCTTCGATTGCGCCATCCACCAGTTCCGTTTTTCCTTTTTTCTCAAGCGCTGCATTGTCTATCATTTGATACGCTTCATATATTTTGGCTAAATCAGGGTTCTGATTTGCAGCCTGTTTCTGTGCGTCCTGTCCCTGCGGCGTATTCTTCTGCGAACCTGAAGCCTGTCCAAGAAACTTCTGGGCCGCAAGCGTAACAATGCTCGTAGAGACAATCAGCAGCAAAACAATAATCGTAAGCGTACGGCGTTTTATATACAAATACAAACACCACCTTTATACACAAGATACGGGAAGCGGGCATACCTTACGCCGTCCACTTCTAGTTCATCACTATATTTATGAGGCAAGCTGTCAGATTAGAAGCAGAAAAGCGAACCTAGCCACCACGCTTAGCACATTGCCTTTCCTTATCTATCTCTTCCATATTTATCCTCATTTTATTCATATATAACATAGGACGGATATATCAAAGATATATCCGTCGCTAACGTCATTAAAAGAAAGACAAAGGATTCACTTTTTGTCCATTCTTAATTACTGTCAGATGCAGGTGCGGTCCGGTCGAGCGGCCCGTTGAACCCACTTCTGCAATTTTTTGTCCGGCACTTACCTTCTGCCCTTCTGATACAACAATACCACCATGGCGAATATGCGCATACAATGTGCTCAAACCGTTACCATGATAAATCACTACCGTATTCCCATACCCGTTCATGTAGCCGGTAGAAGCTACCACACCATCCGCCGTCGCATAGATCGGCGTGCCTTGTGGCGCTGCTATATCCGTTCCATCATGGAACTTTCTTGTATGAAGAATCGGGTGTATCCGGTACCCGTAAGACGAAGACAGACGCCCGCCTGCGATCGGCTTCACGAATTGTCCGCCTGAATACTGAGGGTCCGGCGCCCAGCTTCCCGCATCGGAAGAGGATGCAGCAGCCGCGCGTCGCGCTTCTTCTTCCGCTCGGCGCTGTTCATCTATCTTCTGCTGTAGCTGATTGACCAATTCAAGCGATGCTTTTTCCTGATCTTCTTTAATCTCCAGCAATTCGCCCTCTTTTGTCCGAAGCTCATTAAGGATACGTTCACGCTCTTGCTTCTGTGCATCAAGCTTAGCTGCAAGCTGCTGCGCTTCTGCCTGCATGGATTTTAAGCTTTTGAGCTGGTCTTCAATTTGTTTTTTCTTCTCCGCGATGATATCACGATCGCGCTTATTATCTTCGAGAATGGTTACATCCTGATCCACAATTGATTTTACAGCGTCTAGACGTTCAAGAAAGTCGCTGAAGTCCTGTGAGCCTAGAAGTACTTCAATATATGAGATATCGCCCGCTTCATAAATCGCAGACACCCTTGTTTTCAACAGCTTGTCACGCTTCTGTACGCGAATAATCGCTTCTTGAAGCTGTTTGGCGGCTTCTTTTAATTCAGCCGTTGTTTTTTCGATTTGCTTGTTCAGCTCTTCGATTTTGGCCTGTGTTTCGTTCATTTTCAAATCAATGCTCATAATGTCTTCTTTGGTTGACTGCTGCTGATTTTGAATGCTATTGATCTGCTGATTAATTGAGCTAATCTTGCCCTTTGCCGCTTCGCTTTCTTTTTTGATTCTTTCAATTTCCTTTTGTACATTTGATACTTGATCAGCCTGGCTGACCGCCGGAGTAATTCCGGTAAATAAAATAGTAGCTGCTAGCGGAATCAGGAACTTTTTCGCCATCTTTTCCTCCCCAGACCCTCTTAATTTTTTATATGCGTAAGAACCGACGTACGGACATTAAGCTTCCCCAGATACCGATGAATGCGCCGATCCCAAGCAGAATAAGAGAAACCTGGAATGCAAGCGGATAGACCGGGAGTAAATCTAAGAAATAAAGGGCGAGCTGCTGTTGAACGAAATCGATCAAATAGCCGTACCCTACTGTTAAAATAATAATTGGTAGAATCGCACCCATAACACCCATCAAGGCTCCCTCAACAAAGAAAGGCCAACGGATAAATCCATTCGTGGCACCTACAAGCTTCATAATCTCGATCTCTCGCCGACGTGCAACAATGGTCAGCTTAATCGTATTGGCGATTAAGAACATCGCAGTGAATGCCAGTGCGATAATAAATGCAACAATCACAAAGCGTACTACGTCTGTAATTGCGAATAGTTTTTGTGTCGTCTGCTCAGCGTAATTAACCTTCTTCACACCGTCGACTGCTTGAATCTTCTTGGCTAGCGCTCCGGTTTGCTGCGGTGTCTTTGCTTTGACGATAAATGAATCAGGCAGCGGGTTCTCTTTTTCTAACCCATTGAACAGCGTACCCTTCTCACCAAAGCTCTTCTTTAAATTCTGAAGCCCTTCCGCTTTTGGAACAAACGTTACTTCAGCGGCTTCAGATAGCTTATTAAGCTGTTCTTCCACTCTTTTTGCCGTCGCCTGATCAGCCGTTACGTCAAGCGAGACACGGATCTCTACCTGCTTTTCTACGGTCTGGACAAGGTGCTGAATATTCATTGCCAACATTAAAAAGACGCCGAGAATTAACAGTGTGATCGTCACGGCACTAACCGAGGCAAAGGTCATCCAACCGTTCCGGCCCAAATTCTTAAATCCTTCGCGCAGATGGCGGGATATAGTGCTACTCTTCATAGCCATACTCCCCTCTCTGCTCATCGCGAACAATTCGTCCGGCTTCAATCGCAATGACGCGCTTGCGTACACTGTTTACGATGTCTTTATTGTGTGTTGCCATAATAATAGTTGTCCCGCGTCGATTAATTTCAAGCAGCGTCTGCATAATATCCATCGACGTATCCGGATCTAGATTCCCGGTAGGCTCATCGGCGATAATCAAATCAGGATTGTTTACAATCGCACGAGCAATCGCCACACGCTGCTGTTCTCCTCCGGATAGCTGTTCAGGTAATGAACGTGCTTTATGCTTTAAGCGAACAAGATCTAGCACTTCCATCACACGCGGTTTAATCTCTTTCTTCGATGCTTCAATAACTTCCATCGCAAATGCAACATTTTCATAGACTGTCAAGCGCGGAAGCAGCTTAAAATCCTGGAATACAACACCGATCTTGCGGCGCATATACGGGATTTGCTTTTCCTTCAATCGGCTAATATGCGAGCCGTTGATGACAATCTGACCCTTCGACGACTTTTCTTCTCGATACATCAGTTTAATAAAAGTTGACTTTCCCGCACCACTTGGACCGACTACATAGACAAATTCACCGTCTTTGATATAAACATCAATTCCCTGGAGTGCTACGGTTCCGTTCGGATACGTTTTCCATACATCCTGCATTTCTATCAAATACATCACCCAAACTACATTGTTTTATATTATTTCCTTGGAAATGACATCATTCAACAATAAACACCCTATCTATTATACCACTTGTCGAGCAAAACGCATGAATAATAGCACATTATTTTCGACAATTTTCTAGCAAAAAAAACATCCCCTTCCTGTGAAAGGGGATGATCTTACCGATAATCATTATTTCTTTCATATCCTGCCAGATCGTCTGGTTTATATCACAACGCGGCAGTCTATTAACTTTCTATACATATTTCTTCTAGAAGAGCTGGACGTCAATTTTTTGCAGATGATCGTCTATCCATTGCTGTGTGTGTGCAAGCTCAACAGATGCATTGGCAATCTGAATCTCCACCTGATTTTTGGCCGTACCACCCAGTACATTACGGGCATTAACCACATTTTGCGGATCAAGGGCAGTATAGATGTCGTCTTCAAAAAGCTCCGAGAACTGCTTGTACTCATCAAGGCTCATATCAAGCAGGTATTTGCCCTGCTCAATGCAGTACAGTACGCTCTTACCTACAACCTCATGCGCTTGGCGGAACGGCATACCCTTGCCTACCAGATAATCGGCAAGGTCTGTCGCATTCGAGAAGTCCTGGGCTACAGCTTGACGCATATTCTCTTTCTTAACCTTCATCGTACGAATCATTGGAGCGAACAGGGACAGCGCACCATGCAGTGTCGCCACCGTATCGAACATGCCTTCTTTATCTTCCTGCATATCCTTGTTATATGCGAGCGGCAAGCCCTTCAACACAGTAAGAAGTCCGACTAGATTACCGTAGACACGTCCTGTTTTTCCGCGCACCAATTCCGCCACATCCGGATTTTTCTTCTGCGGCATGATGCTTGATCCAGTACAGAAGGCATCATCTAACTCAACAAAGTTGAACTCGTCACTCATCCACAGAATCAACTCTTCGCATAGACGCGAGAGATGGGTCATAAGAAGCGAGGAGTTGGACAGGAATTCCACGATAAAATCACGGTCGCTCACCGCATCAAGACTGTTGGTGTATATTTTGTCGAATTTTAGCTGTTCTGCTACATATGCACGGTCAATTGGAAATGTTGTGCCTGCCAAAGCGCCTGCACCAAGCGGCAGTACATTGATACGCTTCCAGCTATCCATCAACCGCTCCGCATCACGCTGAAGCATGGCATAGTACGCCATCAAGTGATGCGCAAAGAGAATCGGCTGTGCTCTCTGCATATGCGTATAGCCTGGTAAAATCGTATCCGTATTAGCCTGTGCCTGTTCAAGCAGCGCCTCTTGCACTTTGGCTACCAGTTCCGTAATCTCAACGACGCGCGCGCGAAGATACAGGTGCATATCGGTTGCTACCTGATCATTACGACTGCGTCCGGTATGCAGCTTCCCACCAACCGGTCCGACCTGCTCAAGCAGGAGGCGCTCCACATTCATATGTACGTCTTCATTTTCTACTGTAAATTCTACATCTCCGGCTTCGATCATCGCTGCAACCTTTTTTAGCCCCTCGGCAATGGTTGCCGCTTCTTCTTCACCGATGATGCCGCACTTACCGAGCATAGACACATGGGCAAGGCTTCCTGTAATGTCTTCTCTCCATAGCTGCTGGTCGAATTGAATCGATGCTGTATATTCTTCTACAAGCTTATCTGTCGCTTTGGTGAACCTTCCGCCCCATAGCTTCATAAAATGCAGGCGCTTCCCCGCGCGATACCGAACCGCGAAGGAAAGCGCCTCCCTCCTCTCTCTTACTGCTTTTCAGTTTCTTCTATAATATAGACCGCAGTCATACTTACGCTTGCTCAACAGCTTCTTTCTTATCGATCACAACCGTTTTTGGCGTATGATCCAATTGATCTTTATTTGTTTGAACGAATACTTTTGTCTGCAGACCCCACAGTTTAACGAATCCAATCGCTGCTTGGTGATCGAATGTATCTTCGGCGCTGTAGGTTGCTAAGTTCTCATCATACAGAGATGATGCTGATTTTCTGCCGACAACAATCGCATGGCCTTTGAACAGCTTCACGCGGATCGTGCCTGTTACGAATTTTTGCGTCTCTTCCACAAATGCTTTAAGCGCATCTGTAATCGGTGAGAACCACAGTCCTTCATAGATAACCTGCGAGATTTTTTGCTCAACGATCGGCTTGAATTGCGCTACTTCACGCGGCTGCGTCAAAAACTCCAACTCGCGGTGTGCCAAAATCAGCGTAATCGCACCCGGTGCTTCATATACTTCGCGGGATTTGATGCCCACAAGACGATTCTCCACATGATCAATACGACCAACCCCATGCTTACCTGCGATTTGGTTAAGCTCAAGGATTAAAGTGGACAGGTTCATCTGCTTACCGTTTAAAGCGACCGGCTTGCCCTGTACGAATTCGATCTCAATCTCTTCCGGTGTATCCGGCGTATCTTCAAGATGGTTTGTGAGGTCATATGCGCCTTTTGGCGGTTCGTTCCACGGGTTCTCCAATTCTCCACACTCGCACGCACGGCCCCATAGGTTCTGGTCGATGCTGTATGGATTATCAAGATTCACCGGGATCGGAATATTGTGCTCCTGTGCATATTTAATCTCTTCGTCGCGGCTCATGCCCCATTCACGTACAGGCGCCACGATTTTAAGATCAGGATTCAGAGCCGTAATAGAGACGTCAAAGCGTACTTGATCGTTTCCTTTACCTGTGCAGCCATGCGCTACCGCTACCGCACCTTCTTCTGTTGCGATGTCAACTAGCACCTTCGCGATCAGCGGACGAGAGAGCGCAGATACAACCGGATATTTACCTTCGTACATTGCATTGGCTTTCAATGCCGGTAAAACAAATTCATCCGCAAACAAATCTTTCGCATCCACAACGTAGGATTTAATCGCTCCAACCTGGATTGCCTTGTCGCGTATGAAATCCAGATCCTTTCCTTCACCAACGTCTAGAGCTACTGCAATTACGTCATAATTATATGTTTCTTGAAGCCATTTAATCGCTACTGATGTATCTAAACCGCCTGAATAGGCCAGAACCACTTTTTCTTTTGCCATAATGTAAATCCTTCCCTTCGTGCCTCGCACACAATTTATTCTCTATGCAACATTATGCATCTTTATTAATAAAAATTCAATACCCTTTTTGAAAAAAATTTGTTGGCAGACAAAAAAGGCGTCTTAGCTTTTTTCTCCTTCATCTTCTGATTCGATCAGCTTCTGCATGGCACGTGCATCAACATCAATTACCAGGTCGGCTGCATCTTCTTTCATAGAAGAAGACATCTGCCCTAGCCGCCGATTGACTTCACCAAACAACGTACCCGATTCATACTCTCCCTGCTCATCACACATACCGGCAGCGACCCCGGTCAGAATTTCGATGCCCTCTTCAATCGTGCGGACCTGCCAGATATGGAATTGTCCCGCTGCGGCTGCTTCTACAATCTCTGGACGCAGCATTAAATTCTTTACATTTTGGTGCGGAATGATGACACCTTGCTCCCCGTTTAAGCCAAGCGCTTTGCAAACGGCAAAAAACCCCTCAATTTTTTCATTTACGCCGCCAATCGGCTGAATCTCACCAAACTGATTAACAGAGCCTGTTACCGCAATTCCCTGCTTGATCGGAATGTCGGATAGAGAGGACAGAAGCGCATACAGCTCTGTGCTGGACGCACTGTCTCCATCAATCATGCTGTATGTTTGCTCAAAAGTAATGCTGGCCGATAACGGCAGCGGTTTATCCCGGGCGAACTTCCCAGCTAAGTACCCACTTAAGATAAGCAGTCCTTTATGATGGAACTGCCCGCTCAGCGATGTCTCCCGCTCAATATTGATAATCCCCTGACGGCCGATGAACGTGCGCGCGGTTATACGATGCGGCTGGCCGAATGTATAATCTCCTGTCTGCAGCACCGCCAATCCGTTGATTTGGCCTATTTTCTCACCTATTACATCGACCATAATCGTGCCTTCTTCTATCAGCTCACGCATCTTCTCATCCATACGATTCGCCCGGTATTCCTGCTCGGCCAGCGCCTGATATACATGAGTGGCTTCTACAATCACCGCGCCCTCTTCTTCCGCCCAGAAGCTTGCCTCGACAAGAAGACGGGTTAGGTTATGGAAATCGGTTGTAAGCTTACGCTGATCACCTGCGAGCCGCGCACTATGATCCAAGAGCGCAGCCAGCGCGCTGCGATGAAACGGCAATAGGTTCTGTTTGTCTCCGTAGCTGCGGACAAATGCCGCAAATGCATGATAATGCTGTTCGTTCTTTTTCATATCGGTGTCGAACTCTACTTTTACCTTGAACAACTTCGGAAAATCTTCATCCAATTCCGACAATACATGATAGATATACGGGCTTCCAAGCAGAATGACCTTCACTTCAAGCGGAATCGGCGCAGGCTTAAGGCTGCTTGTTGCAATCAGCCCGTGCTCTTCCGATACGTTCTCAATGCGCATGCTGCCTGTCTTAAGCATCCGCTTCAGGACATGCCAGGACAGTGGATTACGCATTAGCTCAGCAATCTGCACGATAAGATACCCGCCATTCGCTGTATGTAGCGCACCGGGTTTAATCATCGTAAAGTCCGTCGTCATCGCTCCGAACGTGCTGCGATATTCCACTCGGCCAAATAAATTATAATAGGTCGGATTGCTTTCAAACACGACCGGCGCACCTACCGCCAGGCTATTGTCTACGAACAGATTAACCTTATAGCGCCTAAGCCCCTCTTCCTCGCTGTGCTGCAACAGACGCGCCATCGGATTTGCTTCCTCGGAATTCTCCTTGAAAAAATGGTGATTCTCAATCACATCTTCTTCATATGCCTGCAGGTACTGTCGTACTTTCTCGTCCGTATAAAGCGCTGTAACCGGCGCAAATATGTGCTGTAGAATGTGACGTACTGAATCTTTATCTAAACGGGCAACCTCCTGCTCCGCTTCCTTCTCCAACAGTTGAATCTGTCGTACCGAATCCGCTACCTCCTGCTCTAGACGCTTGCTCTTCTCCTTAATCTCCTGGCGGGATACATCCGGCAGACGGCTATATTCTTCGTTGCTGATCGGCTTGCCAAATAGGAGCGGAATGGTTGCAATGCCGCCTTCCGGGGTTCGCTCAAGCGAGAAATGCAACTCACGCGCCAGCTCATCCATTCGCTTCCATACTTCCTGCGCTCTTTTCTCAAAATTTCGCATAATAAAGCGACGGTGCTCCTGATAATCATCGCTTGCAAATGCAGCGCGGATCTCCCGCTCAACCGTGCGCAAAAGCTCGTCCATTGTTGTCTTGAACGATTTGCCTTCTCCTGCGGGAAACGATAGCGCTAACGGCCGATCCGGGTGCAAAAAGTTATATACATAACACCAATCATCCGGCGCAGATCCTCCTTCTGCTGCCTGTTTTGCTTTTGCCCGCGTATATGTTGTACGTCCGGTACCCGGAGGCCCCGCAACGTAGAGGTTATACCCTGCCTTTTTAACCTTCAGTCCGAATTCCATGGCTCGTACAGCACGGTCCTGACCGATGATTCCGTCCTGGAGCGGCTCGATCTGCGCCGTTGTTTCACAAGGAAACGCTTCCGGCGGTGTCGTTACACGCAGCTTGTCTAACGGTACTTTTCTTTTCTGTATGTCTTCATTTCCTACTCGTTTGAACATTTCAGCTCATCCCTTCCGGCGTGCACGTTTATCCTCTCCATCATAATAGATCAGATCAAAAACCTCTACACATGTTTCTGCGCTGTACGTTATCGTAGAACAAAAAAAAACAAAACCGATAATTCTTCCAACTGTCTATGGGAATTTGTCCCCTATTGACAGAAACTTCACTTTATTACTTTCCGCCCTTTCAGTAGATGGGATTTTTAGCCGATATGTATAGTAGCATGTTCAACTGTATAATCATTCTCATGACATATTTTCGAAAAAAAACCAAAGCGAGGAACACCCTCATGAAAACGATAGAAGAAATATGGACAGAAACACTGGAACTTCTACAGAAAAAAATGTCGCGTTCTAGCTTCGAAACATGGATTAAAGGTCTTAGCATCCAGAAGTTCGATACAAAAAAGCGAACGGTAACCATCAATGCCGAAAATGAATTCACCCGTCAATGGTTGGAGACTCGCCTCAAGCATATTCTTGAAGATGCCATTCACGAAGTGACGGGAGAGCCGTATGCGATTTCTTTTGCCGTGCGGGTAAAAACATTTATGCGCTATAGTATGGAGCAGGTGCCGACCCGCGTCGATCCACATGAAGAACACGCTCGCCAAAACAGCGACATGCTGCAGCAGATACTAAAAGAGCTGCAATCCCTGCACCAGCGCTTCGATCGTATGGAGACGGAGCTTACCGACATCAGAAAAGAAATCAAGGCAGCCAACAAACCGACCAAAATTCCACGGCCGCTGCAATAAACTCAATGGATTCCATATTTATTATAGAATTAAAGATATGTTACACTATAACCAGGCAACTGATTCTGAAGTGAAGGGAGCCGGTATGGTGAGTCTGAACAGCGAAGGCAGCATACTGAAGAAGAATTATGTACATGAAGTAGCTGTCTATTTAAAAGAACAGAACGAAGAACTTGGAAAGAAGATCCTTGCCAAAACAATCAAACAGATGGATTTAGAACTTCAAAATAAAGATGAACAAATTCATGAAGGAAGCTTTTCTAAGCTGATCGAACAGATTGGAAGCTCACTCTTATCTACAACAGATGAGCCTATCACTAATCATGGAAACTACGATACACAGAACTACTTTTTTCAGCGGGGCGTCGCGCTAAAAGATACGGTCGCTATTCTCTCCGAATTCCGCCTGTGTCTATTCGATGAAGTGGATCGGTTTATAACCAAGATGGATATTTCCAAAGAAGACATCCTCTTTATTTATCGTCGCATCACCCGGACATTCGATAACACCCTAAAAGCGACCACAGTTCAATTCAGCAAACTTCGTGATGACATCCTGAAAGAGTCGATGAACGCTCTAGCTGCACCCATCGTTCCTATCCAGCAAGGAAAAGCAGTACTCCCACTTATCGGTCACATTGACACATATCGGGCCAATCATATTATGAACACCATAATCCCAAAAGTAGCCGAGATGAAAATTAATTGTCTAATTATCGACTTCTCCGGTATCCAGGTAATCGATTCATTCGTAACAAGCCACTTGTTCAAAATTACAGCTACGCTTCGCCTGCTCGGCATTAAGGCGATGATTACAGGGATTCGCCCTGTATTGGCCGAGACTGCCGTGCGGATTGGCATTGACCTATCTGATATCGAAACATTTGCTACCGTACAACAAGCACTGGAGAGCATTGAAAAAGAAAAGCCTGTCGAGCGTTAACCTTGTTCGGCTCCTTATAAAGAACACCCCCGGCTCAATTGGAGTCGGGGGTGTTGTCTATTAGAGTCTATTTCATTAATGCGACCAGAATCGCTTTCTGTGCATGCAGACGATTCTCTGATTGATCGAATACGACAGAACGCGATCCATCAATAACGCCAGCCGATACTTCTTCACCACGATGCGCAGGAAGACAATGCATAAAGAGTGCATCCGGATGGGCCTTTGCCATCAATGCTTCATTCACCTCAAAACCTGCGAACTTCTGCAAACGTTCCTGCTGCTCTGCTTCCTGCCCCATGCTTGCCCATACATCCGTATAGACGATATCGGCGTTCGCCACCGCTTCTATCGGGTCGTTCGTGACAAGTACAGATACACCCGTTTCTTCAGCGAATTTCTTCGTCATCTCTGTAACACCGGCATCCGGCATATAGCCGCTCGGAGATGCAACGGCAACATGCATCCCCACTTTTGCAGCGCCGATCATTAAGGAATGAGTCATGTTATTGCCATCCCCCACATAAGCCAGCTTCAGGCCTTCAAGGCTTCCTTTATGCTCAATGATGGTCTGGAAATCAGCCATAACCTGACATGGATGCTGCAGGTCCGTCAATCCGTTAATGATCGGAATTGATGCGTGTTCTGCCAGTTCTTTGACCATCTCGTCTGAGAACGTACGAATCATGATGCCATCAATATAACGGGAGAGCACCTGCGCTGTATCCGGAATCGGCTCACCGCGTCCAATCTGCAAATCACGGCCGCTCATAAACATCGCCATACCGCCCAACTGGTACATGCCAACCTCAAAGGATACGCGCGTACGGGTCGATGCTTTATCAAAAATCATGCCCAGCGTCTTACCGGCTAGGTGCGGATGTGCAATGCCCTGTTTTTGCTCTTCTTTCAGCGTTGCGGCCAGATCCAGCAAATACAAAATTTCATCCTTTGTATAATCGGAGAGACACAGAAAGTCTCTTCCCTTTAATTGGTGTGTAATGACCATCTATTTCACAAGCTCCTTTCGTTTTGCGGCTTGCAGGTATTCGCCAAGATCTACCACATCGCCTGCCTCATATCCATGTACAGCAAGATAAGAAGCGAATGTATCAAGGAACGTAAAGCACGGAATATTGAGCGCAAGAGCCAACTGCCGCAATTCAAATCCAAGACGGCCGCGCTTATTGCCGAGCGTCGGCGTATTAACGAACGCTTTAATCGAACGGCTAGCGCAGATCGCCTTTGCCTGCTCCTGTGTTTCAATAATTTCTTTAACGTCTACCCCATGTTCTGTAAGGAGGGCGGCTGTTCTCGGTGTAGCGATGATCTGTATGTCCAACTCTTTAAGCGTATGGATATGCGGGATAAACGGCTCCTTATCCTGATCCGATAACGAAAGGAGAATCGTATCGCCTTTGATCAGCCAATCGCAGATGCCTTCCTTCCAAGCAATGGCCTTAGCGATTGCTTCCTCAACCGAATGACTTAGCCCGATGACTTCGCCGGTTGATTTCATCTCCGGCCCAAGGGCTGGATCAACCCCATTTAGCTTAATGGTAGAGAAGACAGGACCTTTTACTGCATAGAATGGAATGCGTGGCAAAATGCCTGTACCATATCCCATATCTGTAAGCTTCTCGCCCATCTGCGCCCGCGTGGCCAGTGCAACCATTGGCACTCCAGTCACCTTGCTGACAATCGGAACCGTCCGAGAGGCGCGCGGATTCACTTCTAATACATAGATCGTGCCTTCCGTGTCGATAACCAACTGAATATTAATGAGTCCGGATGCCTTCATTTCTCTAGCGATTAAAGCGGCGCTTGCGCCAATCTCTTCACGCTGCGCATCTGTAAGCTCCGGTGAAGGAAAGATCGCCATACTATCCCCTGAATGGACGCCCGCACGCTCAATATGCTGGAAGATCCCAGGTATTAGAATATTTTCTCCATCGCAAATCGCATCCACTTCCACTTCCATACCTGACACGTATTTATCAATCAAAAGCGGGAACAGCGCACCGGAAGATGTATACCGGTTCCAGTCTGCAAAGTATTGATCCAGCTCTTCCGGGTTGTTCAGCACAGCCATGCCTCGACCACCGATTACATAGGATGGGCGAATCAGCACTGGATAGCCCAATTCCTCAGCGACAAGATGCGCACCCTGCTGACTGTTGACACCCTGCCCCGGAATATGCGGGATGTTGAGCTTACGCAGCATCTGATAGAATAGCTCGCGGTCTTCAACCATGTCGATCGCATCAACTGATGTGCCGTATACATGTACACCGGCCTTTTGCAGTTTATCTGCTAGGTTGATTGCCGTCTGGCCGCCGAACTGTACCATTACGCCGTCCACCTGTTCCTTTTCAATTACATTCAATACATCTTCAAGCGCCAGCGGTTCAAAGTACAACTGATCTGCTGTGTTGTAATCGGTTGATACCGTCTCTGGATTGTTGTTGATGACGACAGCTGAGATTCCGTGCTTGCGCAGTGCTTTGGCTGCATGCACCGAGCAGTAGTCGAACTCAATCCCTTGACCGATACGGATCGGGCCGGAACCAAGTACAAGCACTTTCTTGCCGTCCTTCTGTACAGGTACCTCATCGCGTCCCTGCCATGTTGAATAATAATACGGTGTTGCAGCAACAAATTCAGCCGCACATGTATCGACCAGCTTATAAGCCGGAACTATGCCCCATTCCTTCAATCCGGCACGCACTTCCTCGAAACTAACTCCGCATAGGCTTGCAATCGTGCTGTCAGCGAACCCGCGCAGCTTCACTTCTTTTAGAAGCTCAGGAGTCATCTTACTCCAGCGCACATCTTTTAATGTATTTTCCAATGTAATGATGCGGGCGAGTGCGTGTAAGAAGAAGCGGTCAATCGCTGTCTTCGCATGCAGCTCCTCCACACTCATACCACGGCGCAGCGCTTCGGCAATGTAGAAAATACGCTGATCGGTCGCATCGACCAATTCCTGCTCCATTTCCTCTTCAGTCGCATCCTTGATATAGGACATCTCAAGATGATGAGCGCCGATTTCCAAGGAACGAATGCCCTTGAGCAGTGCGCCTTCAAGCGTACGGTCAATCGACATAACCTCGCCGGTCGCCTTCATCTGCGTGCCGAGCGTACGGTCCGCATGCGGGAACTTATCGAACGGCCAGCGTGGAATTTTGGCGACGACATAATCAATCGCCGGTTCAAAGCTTGCATACGTGTAGCCTGTAATGGGATTCACTACTTCGTCTAGATGATAGCCGAGCGCAAGCTTCGCCGCAGTGCGGGCAATCGGATATCCGGTGGCCTTGGAAGCGAGTGCTGATGAACGGCTCACACGCGGATTCACCTCGATAAGATAATACTGATCACTGTGCGGGTCTAATGCATACTGTATGTTACAGCCGCCAACCACACCCAGCTCACGAATGACCTTGCAGGCAACCGAGCGCAGCATCTGATATTGGCGATCGGTTAATGTTTGCGAAGGCGCGAACACGATGGAGTCACCTGTATGAACGCCCACCGGGTCAAAATTCTCCATATTACATACGATGATGCACGTATCGTTTGCATCACGCATTACTTCATATTCGATTTCTTTCCAGCCTTTAATGCTGCGTTCTATAAGAACTTGGTGAATCGGACTGGCATTCAATCCACGCTTTGTCACAGTACGCAATTCCTCTTCATCGTTGGCAAAGCCGCCACCTGCACCACCAAGCGTATAAGCTGGACGGACGATAACCGGATAACCGATCGAAGCGGCAAAGGTTACCGCATCCTCTACGGTGTTCACCGTCTCGCTCTCGGGAATCGGCTCACCGATCTCCTGCATCATCCGCTTGAATTCTTCCCGATCCTCACCGCGGATAATCGTATCAAGCGGTGTGCCGAGCAGCTTCACATCATACTTCTCTAGCACCCCTGCTTTTGATAACTCCACCGCCAGATTCAGGCCAGTCTGTCCGCCAAGCGTAGGCAGCACACCATCCGGGCGCTCTTTAGCAATAATTTTCTCTACCGCTTCCACTGTCAGCGGCTCCATATAAATACGATCCGCTACTTCCTCATCCGTCATGATGGTAGCCGGATTATTATTCACAAGAATGACTTCGACGCCTTCTTCACGCAGCGCTAGGCAAGCCTGAGCACCAGCGTAGTCAAATTCGGCCGCCTGCCCGATAATGATCGGACCGGAGCCCAGTACGAGTACTTTATTAATATCGGGCAATTTAGGCATAGCTCTTCTCTCCTGTTACCTGGCATTGTTGAATAAATTCAGCGAATAAGTAGCCCGTATCCTGCGGGCCAGCATGCGCTTCTGGGTGGAACTGCACAGATGCAATCGGCAGCGTCGTATGACGTACGCCTTCAACCGATTTGTCATTTACATTGCGAAAGGTCAGCTCTAACGGCGTCTTTGCCAGCGAATCTTCCTTCACGACATAGCCATGGTTTTGCGACGTAAGATAGACTTTTCCGGTGCGCATATCTTTAACCGGATGGTTGCTGCCCCGGTGTCCGTATGGCAGTCGCTCCGTATCGCAACCAAAAATAAGCGAGATCAACTGATGACCAAGACAGATGCCCATCGTCGGATAGCTTTCAATGATTTTCTTAAGTTCTCCAAGCTGCGGAGTGATCGCCTTGGGATCTCCAGGCCCATTGGACAGAAATACGCCGTCAGGTTCAATGGCCGCAACCTCATTGTATGTTACGTCATACGGCAGCACACTTACTCGACAGCCGCCGTCCACTAAGTGCTGTAGGATTGATTTTTTATATCCGTAATCAATCAATGCTATATGAGGTCCCTTATTTTTCATGCCGTATTTCTCGATACTGGCTACTGATACACCCGGCACTACATGGCCAGCCGGCTGCGGCGTAAAGTCCGCGAGCTTTTCTTTGTCTGTCGTCAGCAAGCCGTATACTTCGCCGTGTGTACGTACGATATGCGTAATGGCGCGTGTATCAATGCCAGATAAGCCGCCGATCCCATGCATTTCGGCAATTTCGGCCAGCGAACGGGTGCCTTCGTAGTGGCTCGGTTGCTGACACAGATCCCCCACTAGAAGCGCTCTGCAAGCAGGCTTCATACTCTCATAATCCCGCTCATTGATGCCGTAATTACCGATTAACGGATACGTAAACGTGATGATCTGACCGGCGTATGACGGGTCTGACAGCACTTCTTGATAGCCCGTCATCCCTGTATTAAATACGACTTCTCCCGTGCAATCCTGCACGCTGCCAAACCACTCGCCTTCAAATATGTCGCCTGTATTCAATACGAGGTATCCTTTCATCCCTTCCACTCCTTTATGCTAAAAAACTGAAACCATTCTGGCTCTGCAATACTACACCGCTTGCGTTACTTCATACAGTACTGTAGATAGCGTCTGCACCGCGTGATCTATCTCTTCTTCCGTAATGGTAAATGGCGGAAGAAGTCGCAACACATTCGGTCCTGCCTGCAGCAGCAAGACACCCTGCTTGCGCATGGCGGCAACCACCGAAGAAGCTTCCATCGTAAGCTCGATACCAATCATCAGGCCTCTGCCGCGCACGCTGATAATCTCACTATGCTGTGCTGCCAATTCATTCAATTTATTTGTGAAATACGCGCCCCGCTCTTCTACCTGGGCGAGATAATTTTCTTCCTTCATTGTCTCCAATGTAGCAAGTGCTGCCGAACAAGCCAGCGGATTGCCGCCGAATGTCGTCCCATGCGTACCCGGGCCGAACGCTTCAGCCAATGCTTCCTTACCGACAATAGCCCCGATTGGAAAACCGCTGCCAAGCCCTTTGGCGATCGTAATAATATCCGGTTCCATATCATAATGTTGATAGGCAAACCATGCGCCCGTACGACCGATACCGGTCTGTACCTCATCAACAATCAACAGGAGATCATGTGCTGCACACAGTTCTTTGATATGGGCGACAAAGCCTTTGTCTGCCGGATGTACGCCGCCTTCACCTTGTATCATCTCTAGCATGATGGCACATGTTCTATCCGTGATGGCCGCACCGAGCGCCTCTTTATCATTATACGGTACTGTAATGAACCCCTCTGGCAGCGGATCAAACCCGTCCTTGACTTTCGCCTGTCCGGTCGCTGTAAGCGTTGCGAGTGTCCGTCCGTGAAACGACTGCGCAAACGTAATGATTTCATATCGTTTTTGCTGCTTGACCTTCTGCATATAACGCCGGGCCAGCTTAATCGCGGCTTCATTCGCTTCAGCACCGCTGTTGCAGAAGAAGGCCCGATTGCCGCATGTAAGTGAAGTCAGCACCTCCGCCAGCTTTTCCTGCACAGGAATCTCAAATAAATTCGAGCAGTGCCACAGCGTATCAAGCTGCTCCTGCACTTTTGCTTTTACCTGCTGCGGAACATTGCCAAGCGACGTAACCGCAATGCCTGCAACAAGGTCGAGGTAGCGGTTGCCCGCTTCATCCCATAGATAGCTGCCTTCTCCTTTTACGATACGAATCGGCCAGCGACCGTAATTCGGAAATAAGTGACTCATTGTGCACTCACTCTGCCTTTCCTCACAATTTTGGTACCAACAGCTTCACCAGCCGCCACCCGTGTAAGAATGCCCGGTTCATATCCATTAATAATCAGCACCTCTTCTACTGCGTGGTTGAGCGCATCCAGTGCCGCCCGTACCTTCGGAATCATGCCGCCATAGATTACACCATCTGCGATCAGTTCGTTGATTTGGAATTCATCAAGCTCTGACAGCACTTCCTTTGTTCCATTGTTATCCTGCATTACACCCGGCACATCCGTAACCATAATCAGCCGCTTCGTGCCAACCGCACCCGCTACAGCACCAGCCGCAGTATCGGCGTTAATGTTATAGATCTGTCCTTCTACATCCATGCCAAGCGGTGCAATGACCGGAATAAAGCCTGATTGACTAAGCGCAGTGATTAACGTGGGATCTACCAGCCGAATCTCTCCTACATATCCGAGATACTTCGGTCCCTGCACCACAGTAATGGTCGCTCCATCGATGCCGCTAATACCAGCGGCACGTCCACCCGCTGCTTGAATACGGCTGACCACCTGCTTATTCGTCTGCCCAATCAGCACCATCTGCGCTACCTGCAGCGTCGCGGTATCCGTCACGCGGAGGCCGTCTACGAATCTAGGCTCAATCCCCATCTGTGTAAGTGTTGCCGAGATAGCCGGTCCGCCCCCGTGTACGATTGTCACGACCTCTCCTCTCTTCTGCAGCGCTGCTATATCTTCAAAAAAAGAGGCGGGCAGATTCTCTAGTGTGCTGCCGCCGCATTTAATTACCAGCTGGTTTGCCATTCTCTCTCCCTCTTTTCACGTATGGTATGTACGTTTACGGATACACCGGGGTAAATGCAAGACCTGTCGTCTCCGGAAGTCCGAACATGAGATTCATATTCTGTACCGCTTGCCCTGCAGCACCTTTCACCACATTATCAATGACCGTGAGTACAATGACCCGGTTAACTCTCTCATCCACATGCCAGGCAATGTCACAATAATTTGAGCCGTATACTTCTTTGGTCTTCGGGTACGCGCCCGGACGAAGCCTTACAAATGGCTTTCCTTCATATGCTTTCGCAAATGCCTCACCGATCTTCTTCGCATCCGCACCCGGGCGAAGTGCTGCATATGCCGTTGTGAGAATCCCCCGATTCATCGGTACAAGATGAGGTGTAAAAGAAATCAGCGCCTCTTTGCCTGTGAGTTGGGTTAGCGTCTGCTCAATCTCCGGAGTATGTTGGTGTTTTCCTACTTTATAAGCGGAGATACTCTCGTTTACTTCACAGAAATGAGTCCCGAGCGAAGCGCCTCGGCCTGCACCGGTTACACCCGACTTCGCATCTACAATGATAGAAGTTCCCTCAATTACATCTTCTTGTAAAAGCGGCAGCAAACTAAGCAGCGTCGCTGTCGGATAACACCCTGGGTTTGCCAGCAGATTCGTCTGTGCGATCGATTCTGCATTCCATTCCGTTAGACCGTATACAGCCTGATCAATGTACGATTGTGCTGCCGTTTCCTTACCGTACCATGCCGTGTACAATTCCGGTGTAGCAAGTCGGAAGTCACCGGATACATCAATCACTTTTAACGTACCATCCAAAAGTTGTGGGACGAGCTTACCGCTTACGCCCGATGGGGTGGCGATAAATACTACATCCGCTTCGGCTTTTATGCGTTCGCAATCGATCTCTGCCAATTCATCTGTAAAAATATGTGTAAGGTGCGGATATACATCCTGCATCGTCTTGCCGGTTTGTGAATTTGAATATACAGCTGCAATATGTGCTTCGGGGTGTGTAAGCAGCAAGCGAACAAGCTCAACTCCACTGTATCCCGTTGCTCCGATAATGGATATATTCACGTTCGTAGCCTCCATTTTTCCTGTCTCCATTAAGTTATGAATTATTATACGTCTTGAGGAATAATAATTCAATAGTCTTTTTGCATACCTATGCACCTGTTTGTTTATTTCATAAAAAAAGAGCATATCCGCCTCATACGGAAATGCTCTCGTTCAGTAGTATGACATCTGCATTATTTCTTCGTGATTAACCAATCGGCTAAAACCTTCGCATCAGCTTCGCTGACCAGACCGCCTGGCATGCCGTTTCTTCCTTTAACAATAATCGTCTTAATCTCATCAGCGCTTTTATATTTACTGCCAACCTTTGTCAGATCAGGGCCAACACCGCCCTCCAGGTTCTGACCATGACAGGAAATACATTTCCCCTGGTAGATCGCCTGTGCGTCCTTCTTCTCGCCGCTCGGTGTACCGCCAGCCTGCTCACCCTGCTGCGCCGGCTGCTCTGCTGCGCCACCCTGTTCTTTCTTTGCTGTGCCGCAGCCAGCAGCCAGCATAAGCACAAGCAGCATACTGCCTATGATAGTTGTCCATTTCTTCATAGAAAAAACCTCCCTTGATCATGTCGCATGTCACATGCTTAGTATGATCAAGAGAGGGGAGTTTCATAACTATCCTAGAGCAGTTCTTTCGCTTTAGCGGCAATATTCTCGGCTGTTAGGCCGTATTTTTGCAGCAGCTCATCCGGCGTACCGGATTCACCAAATGTATCTTCCACGCCGACACGGCGAAGCTTGGCCGGATGCTTCTCACACAGCACTTCCGCCACAGCCGCACCCAATCCACCGTAGATATTGCACTCTTCTGCCGTAACAATTCCTTTGGTTTCCTGTGCAGCTTTAATAATGATTTCTTCATCAATCGGCTTGATGGTCGCCATGTTGATTACGCGTGCTGCGATGCCTTCCTGAGCCAGCAATTCAGCCGCTTCTACTGCAATATGTACCATCACACCGGTAGCAATGATTGCAACATCATTTCCTTCACGAATTTGCACACCTTTACCGATCTGAAATTCGTACGTATCATCAAATAACACCGGCACGCTCGGACGTCCCATCCGAATATACATCGGCCCATATGTATTCGCTGCCGCATGAATGGCCTTCTTCGTCTCTGTCGCATCTGCTGGCATAATTACCGTCATGTTCGGAATCGCACGCATTAACGCAACGTCTTCGACTGCCTGATGCGAAGCACCGTCTTCACCAAGCGTTAGTCCCTGATGTGTAACCGCAATTTTCACATTGAGATTCGGGTAGCACACAGAGTTGCGAATCATATCTGCTACACGCAGCGAACCAAACAGCGCGAAGGTGCTTGCAAACGGAATTTTACCGCAGGTCGCCATGCCTGCTGCCATGCCGATCATATTCGCTTCCGCAATCCCTACGTCAAAGAAACGCTCCGGAAACACTTTGCCAAAATCCGCTGTCTTCGTAGACTTTGCCAGATCGGCATCAAGTACGACAATGTCCGGATTCTCATGCCCCAATTCAACAAGAGCCTGTCCGTAGGCATCACGCGTTGCGATTTTCTTTACCGTTGTCTTCTCCATTATTGTGCTCCCCCTTGTGCGCGCAGTTCCGTAAGCGCTTGTTCCAACTGCTCGGCATTCGGCGCCGTACCGTGCCAGCCGCATGCGTTCTCCATATACGATACGCCTTTACCTTTTACCGTATGGGCGACGATGAACGTTGGCTGGCCTTTCACCGCTTTCGCTTCTTCAAACGCTGCGATGATTTCTTCCAGATTATGTCCATCAATCTCGATCACATGCCAGTTGAATGCGCGGAACTTATCAGCAATCGGGCCAACATTCATGATATCTTCTACGTTCCCATCGATTTGCAGATGGTTATAATCAAGAATCGCCACAAGGTTATCGAGCTTGTAATGTCCTGCCGCCATTGCAGCTTCCCATACCATGCCTTCCTGAATCTCCCCGTCGCCAAGCAGCGTATACACCCGGTAGTCACGCTGATCTAAACGACCCGCAAGTGCCATACCATTCGCTGCGGACAGTCCCTGTCCGAGTGAACCGGTGCTTTGTTCCACACCTGGCAGCATCTTTTTGCTCGGATGTCCCTGCAGGCGCGAATTGATTTTACGGAATGTAGCCAGCTCTTCTTTGGGCAGATAGCCTTTCTCAGCTAGCGCCGCGTACAATACCGGACTCGCATGTCCTTTACTTAGAACAAAACGGTCACGATCCGGGTCATTCACCTTGTCGGCTCCTACGTTCATCTCATGAAAATACAGTACGGCTAAGATATCAGCCGCTGAAAGCGAGCCGCCCGGATGGCCGGAATTAGCTGCTGCCACCATTTTTACGATTTCCTGACGCATATTGTTCGCATGCTGTGCAAGCGATGCGATTGTCTCCTCTGCAATTGCCGTCATTCTCTTGCCTCCATCTACCCAAGTTTTTATATAGACATCTCTTTGCACAGTTTTTGTCCCTATCGCAAAAAGAACGCCGATATGTCGTATGTAATCCTATCAAGCATCCGCTAACTGTGACGGAAGCCTTCGCCAAGCACCTCATTCGCATCGCTTACGATAACGAAGGCTGCCGGGTCAATTCGCTTCACAATCGTTTTGAGCCGAGCGAGTTGGTTCTGTGCCACGACACACATTAATACGGGCCGCTCTTCGTCCGTATAGCCGCCATGCGCGGCCAGACGCGTCACGCCCCGGTCCATCTCATACAAAATCGCATCACGAATTTCATCTCGCTGATTCGAAATAATAAATGCCATCTTCGCATAGCCAAGTCCCACCTGTACTGCGTCAATGGTCTTCCCGGTAATATAGAGCGTAATGAGGGCATACAGCGCCTTCTCCGGGCCGAATACAAAAGCCGCAGTCAGTACTACCAACCCGTCAATAGCAAGCACAGCCACACCCAGACTGAATCCAAGATAGCGATGCAGAATTTGTGCCAGCAGATCCGTTCCTCCGGTCGATGCGCCCGCTCGAAACACAAGACCAATTCCTACACCGACACCAACACCCCCATATAACGCCGCTAGCAGCGGTTCATGGGTAATCGTCTGCCAATTCTCTGTCATAAGAACGAACAACGGCAGCACAAATGTGCCGTACAAGGTCTTCACTCCAAATTGACGGCCCAACACAAAAAAACCGATAATAACGAACAAAAAATTAAGCACCCACTGCGTATATGCCGGACGAATGCCGAACAAATAGCCTGTGATAATGCTAATGCCGCTCACACCACCTGAAGCAATCTGAAACGAGTTCAAAAACAGATTGAATGCCACAGCGACGCAAAATGCGCCTGCCGTAAGCAGAACATACTGTTTGATTCCTGTTATCCATGCAGGAGGCTTTGTATGAGTCGTTGCTGTTCTCTGGCGCATGTCCACTCATTCGCTTTCCTAATAAGGATGTCATGCATATACATCATTCATAGATGGAAAAAAGACGCGCTGGCATCTTCCTCCATCTATGCATGATAACTCTTAGCACTTGCACGAAGACACATACGTTTATGATTCTGTCGAATGACCCAACTGCTGGCGCAGATACGCATCAATAAACGGTGTCAATTCACCATCCATAACAGCCTGCACATTCCCTGTTTCATGATTTGTGCGATGGTCCTTTACCATACTGTATGGATGGAATACATAGGAGCGGATCTGGCTGCCCCAGCCGATCTCTTTTTGCTCACCGCGCAGCTTCGCGGCTTCCTCTTCCTGCTCCTGAATTTTGCGCTCATATAATTTGGAGCGCAACATCTTCATCGCCTTCTCGCGGTTTTTGATCTGCGAGCGTTCCGTCTGACAGGTCACGACAACACCGGTCGGCGTATGCGTAATCCGCACGGCCGAATCGGTCGTATTGACGTGCTGTCCGCCTGCCCCGCTGGAGCGGTACGTATCGATCTTTAAGTCATCCGGCTTGATATCAATCTCAATATCATCGTCAATCTCAGGTACGACATCACACGACACAAACGACGTATGACGGCGGCCCGACGAATCGAACGGAGAGATGCGCACCAGACGATGCACACCCTTCTCCGCCTTCAGATAGCCGTATGCGTTATGGCCTTTGATCAACAGCGTGACGCTTTTTACACCGGCTTCCTCACCCGGCAGATAATCAAGCGTCTCCACCTTGAAATTCTGCTTCTCCGCCCAGCGGGTATACATACGCAGTAGCATATCCGCCCAATCCTGCGATTCGGTACCACCCGCACCTGGATGAAGCTCAAGGATCGCATTTTTCTTATCGTACGGCTGGCTTAACAGAAGCTGCAGCTCATACTCATTAAGACGCTGCTGCAGCGCTGTCGTTGCCTCCACAATATCGGGAATGAGCGACTCCTCCGCCTCTTCGGCGTACAGGTCCATCATCACTTCAATATCTTCGTACTCGGACTCCATCTCTTCAATGGCTGTCACCGCATCTTTTAGCGCATTCACTTCACCGATGATTACCTGTGCCGCGTCATTATCGTCCCAGAAATTCGGTGCTGCCATCTTTTCTTCTAAGGCCGCAATTTGCTTTTGCTTGCCAGGGAAGTCAAAGAGACCCCCTGATCTCCGCCAATCGCTTGCCGATGGCTGTCATGTGCTGCTTTGCTTCCGTTAGTGGCATGCTCTATTCCTCCTGGCCGCAGCAGTTCTTATACTTCTTCCCGCTGCCGCAGTAGCACGGATCATTGCGGCCAATTTTCGGCTCTTGGCGGCGTACCGGCTTCTTCGGTGCAGGTTCGCCGGAATCCGTCGGTGCCATCGCCTGACCCTTTGCTACTTCCTGACGCTCCAGATTGCTGCCGATATTTGCTTTCATAATATATGTCGCGACTTCTTCTTCGATGCTCGCGATCATCTGATTGAACATCTCATAGCCTTCCATCTGATACTCACGCAGCGGATCGGTCTGGCCGTAAGCACGCAGGTGAATTCCCTGACGGAACTGATCCATCGCATCGATGTGATCCATCCACTTGCTGTCCACAGCGCGCAGCACGACAACCTTCTCGAACTCGCGGAAGTCTTGTTCTTCCATTAATTCTTCCCGCTCCGTATACAGCTTCTCTACAAGGTTGCGGAACACTTCCACAATCTCTTCGCGGTCCTTGCCCCAGATCTCTTTCTTATCAAGCTGACCTTCAAAGAGGAATGAACCGTTGCAGTGATTGAGGAGCGCATCGAGATCCCATTCCTCTTCCACCACTTCATCTGGGCAGTGAATGTCAATCAGACGCTCCACATGCGACATGATCATGCCGATGACTACATCGCGCAGCGAATCAGACTCCAGCACTTCACGACGCTGCTTATAGATTACCGTACGCTGCTGATTCATTACATCATCATACTGCAGGACGACGCGGCGCATATCGAAGTTCGCACCCTCTACGCGCTTCTGGGAGGATTCAATCGCACGAGATACCATCTTACTCTCGATTGGCATATCTTCTTCCATACCAAGACGGTCCATCATGCCCATGATATTCTCGGAGCCGAATTTGCGCATCAGCTCATCCTCAAGTGAAATAAAGAACTGCGAAGAACCCGGGTCCCCTTGACGTCCAGCACGACCGCGCAGCTGATTATCAATGCGGCGGCTCTCATGGCGCTCCGTACCGATAATATGCAGACCGCCAAGTTCGGCGACACCCTCGCCCAATTTAATGTCCGTACCACGGCCCGCCATATTAGTTGCAATCGTAACTGCGCCGCGCTGACCGGCCATGGAGACAATCTCTGCCTCACGGTCATGCTGCTTGGCATTCAGTACTTCATGGCGGATGCCTTTCTTCCGCAGATGGGCTGAGATGAGCTCTGATTTTTCAATAGAGGTCGTACCTACAAGCACCGGACGGCCTTCTTTATGATGCTTCTCCACATCTTCGACCACGGCACGGTATTTGCCGCGTTCTGATTTATAGATCGCATCCGGCTTATCTTCACGGATAACCGGTTTATTGGTTGGGATTACGATAACATACAGTCCATAGATCTTCTGGAATTCTTCTTCCTCTGTCTTCGCTGTACCTGTCATACCACCCAGTTTCTTATACATACGGAAGTAGTTCTGCAGTGTAATCGTCGCAAGCGTCATGCTCTCGTTCTGTACCTGCAGGCCTTCCTTCGCTTCAATCGCCTGATGCAGACCGTCGCTATAGCGGCGTCCCTGCATGAGACGACCGGTAAATTCATCGACAATAATGACCTCACCGTTGTCCACCACATAGTCCGTATCACGCTTCATCATCACACGTGCCTTCAGTGCAATATTGACATGGTGGTTGAGCAGAATATGCTCGGTATCATACAGATTATCGATATTAAATGCACGCTCAACTTCAGCCACACCTTTTTCAGTAAGTGCCGCCGAGTTCGCTTTAATATCAATCGTATAATGCTCTTCTTCTTTTAAACGCGTCACAAAGCGGGCAGCGACATGATACAGTTCAGTCGATTTTTCCGCTTCTCCTGAGATAATCAGCGGGGTACGCGCTTCATCGACAAGAATACTGTCCACCTCATCGACAATACAATAACTCAACGGGCGCTGTACCATCTGTTCTTTATACAGCACCATATTGTCACGCAGGTAATCGAAGCCAAATTCGTTGTTCGTACCGTACGTAATATCGGCGGCATACGCTGCGCGCTTCTCATCCGGCGACATTCCGTTTAAGTTCACTGCCCAGCTTAGTCCGAGGAAGTTATAGATCTGACCCATTTCCTCAGCATCACGTGCCGCCAAATATTCATTGACGGTAATGACATGCACACCATTCCCAGCGAGCGCATTCAAATAAACCGGCAGCGTTGCCACCAGCGTCTTTCCTTCACCGGTACGCATCTCAGCAATCTTGCCTTCATGCAGCACCATACCACCGATTAACTGCACATCATAGTGGCGCATGCTAAGTACACGGCGACCGGCTTCGCGGCAGACCGCGAACGCTTCATACATGATATCATCCAACGTCTCGCCTTTTGCGAGCCGCTCTCTAAACTGTTCGGTTTTATCGCGCAGTTGTTCATCTGTCAACGCCTGCATTTGCGGTTCCAACGCATTAATCTTCTCGACACGCTTGTACAGCTTCTTTACATCGCGTTCGTTGGAATCGCCTATCATCTTTTTCAGTATTCCTAGCATCGGGTATCCAATCCCCTTCCAATCTTCACTCTTCCTTGCTAGTTGAACGGTTGGTCCGCTCTAAATTTTAATTTTAACAGTATCATAAGGGGTTGACAAGAAATATAGAATATTATGGGGAGGCATAGATCATACCAAATATTCACTGTCTGCACATACCCTATCTCATGCAAAAAAAGGCGCCCGAGAGCGCCTTTCATCTGCATCTATACAGTTGTTACACATTCTCCGGCTCAATTAAGCCAAAACGTCCGTCTTTACGGCGATAGACAACATTCACTTCTTCCGTCTCTGCGTTGCTGAACACGAAGAAATTATGGCCTAACATGTCCATCTGCAGCACGGCTTCCTCTGCGTCCATTGGCTTTAAATTGAAGCGCTTCGTCTTCACGATATGGATGGAGTCATCTTCCTCCACCGGCGCTTCTGCACTTTCGATGATTGGTTCCGCATCCACAAACATAGCGCCCTGTTGGCGATATTTGCGATTCACCTTCGTTTTATGCTTACGAATCTGGCGCTCTAACTTCTCAACGACCAGATCAATTGCCGCATACATATCGCTGTTCGTATCTTCAGCGCGAAGAATCACTCCCGGCATCGGGATCGTCACTTCTACTGTATGTTCGCCGCGCAGCACGCGGAGCGTTACATTGCAGGAGAATGAGGAAGTATTCTCAAAGTAGCGCTCGAGGCGACCGATTTTTTTCTCTACATAGTCTCGGAGTGCAGGAGTTACTTCGATATTTTCACCACGGGTGTTGTATTGCATATGGATACTCCTCCTTTCATCTATATCTATATATTCCCCTTTCTCGACTGATAATCCTTCTTTATCCGACATTTTTTTACCATCTTTTGCGAACTTTTTGTGACGTTGCGGCAGCACAGTATAGACCAAAGCTTCATCATACTGCCTGTATCTACAATAAAGCATCAAACTACCGTCAAAAAATCAACTACAAAAACAGCTATCAGAATATGGTATAAATAAGAATAAGGAAGATTTTACAAAGGGGGAATAGAAGATGACGCTTGTGCCTACATCTTATGAGCTCATTGGGCGCATCCTACATACAGACATATACAATGAAAAGGGAACGCTGCTGCTGGGCGCAGGCAAAATGCTCACTGCCAAAGACATTGATGCGATGCTCATCAACGGCGTATTTGAAATTGCGGTCAAAGGAGCAGCCGAGCCGTCAATACCAATCGATAACATCGCCCCGCCACTCCTGCAGGAAATCGATCAAGCATGGAGTTATGCGCCGGAAATGGCTGTGATCTATAAGGAAACGTTATCAGGTATCAAAAGCCTGCTTGAAGAAGCACAGAATGGAGCCCAACCTAACGTACAGGACATCGTAGCCCGCTTCTCCCCTCTTCTGACCCACGCCTTAGAGAACCGGTACGTTTTCCATCCGCTTCACACACTTAAAGGCAAAGATGAATATACGTACCGCCACAGCATCAACACCGGCCTTCTCTCAGGTCTCATCGCGCGCCTGCTCGGTTTGCCGGATGCGGTATGCATGGAAGTCGGTGTCGCCGGATTGTTCCATGATATCGGCAAACTGGAGATTTCCGATGATATTCTTAACAAGCCTACAGAATTAAATGAAGCGGAACGAGAACACATGCACCGTCATACACAATACGGATATGCCCTGCTGCGCAAAATCCCTAATCTTCCCCGATCCTTTGCTGATGTCGCCCTGCTTCATCACGAGCGGCTCGATGGATCTGGCTATCCGTTTGGACTGAAGCATGAGAATATTCCACTGTCGGTTCAGATCGTATCAGTAGCAGATAAGTTCGATGCACTTGCATCCGATCGTGTATATAAGGCGAAGGTGTCACCCTTCGAAGCGGCTGCTGTGCTATGGAGTGCTCAATTTGCCGGAAGGATGAATCCTGCTGTCGTCACACCGTTCGTGACATATATTCTAGAGTCATATGTGAGTTCGCGGGTGCGCTTATCGAACGGAGAGGAAGGCGTAATTGTGCGGTATAGTCTGCAAGATCCGTTGCGCCCGCTCGTGCGGATGGACAGTGGAGACTTTCTTGAATTGGATAGAATGAGGGAGATTATAATTACTGAAGTGCTCTAACAATTTTTAGGTAATACTGAAAAACCCCTGAGGAAATTTCCCTCAGGGGTGTAATTATCATTCGTTGTATGTGGATCTACCTTGATTCCATTACTTGGAAAGGTGATGCATATTACAACTTAATAACGTTTGCTGCTTGAGGTCCACGAGCGCCTTCAACGATTTCGAATTCAACGCTTTGTCCTTCTTCAAGCGATTTGAAACCTTCGGATTGAATAGCAGAGAAGTGTACGAATACGTCGTCTCCATCTTCGCGTTCGATGAAACCATAACCTTTTTCAGCATTAAACCATTTTACTTTACCTTGCATCAAATACATCCCTTTCCGTCAATAAAATATGAGAACATGTTATCGTGTTATCGTGGTTCCCACATCTAGAATATACCACTACATTCAAGGACAAGTCAAATTAAATCAGTCGACGAAACCGGCAGTTATTCGACAATTGCGAAAAGAGTGCTTCTTTCCTAATCCGTTGCAAATCGCTTCTCTAGATACGCCACAAAGCGCGAAATGATGAGGGTAAGGATCAGATATACCACCGCCATCGTGAGGTACGATTCCCAACGGGCAAAGGTTGATTTCGCTGTCGCATAGCCTGCATAAGCAAGCTCCGGTGCCGCAATAACCGCAAGCAGTGACGAGTCCTTGAGAAGTGCGATGAATTCATTGCCGAGCGGCGGAATCATCCGCTTAAATGCCTGAGGCAGGATGACATGGCGCATTGCTTGTCCACTGTCCATCCCCAGCGAACGCGCCGCTTCCATCTGACCACGATCAATGGATTGAATCCCTGCTCGGAAAATCTCCGCGATATAGGCCCCTGCATTCAGGGAAAGCGCCACAAAACCTGAAAACACAGCGGATGGCGGCTCACCACCTATAAACAATGCCCAAAGCTCCGGAATGGCCGCAAAGTGAATCAATAGAATCTGCACAAACAGCGGTGTGCCTCGAAACACAGTTATGTATGCTACGGACGGCCAGCGCACCAACGGATTTTTCGATAAACGTCCGAGCCCAAAAATCAATCCTAGAATCGTTCCTACAAAGACCCCAACAGAGGTGAAAAGAATCGTATATCCTACACCGCGGATAAACATCTCACGGTATTCGTAAATGACACTCCAATCCAATACGTCCACAGCCTTTCTTTGTCACTTTCCTATGCTACCAATGTAAACAGGCGAAAAGTGCGCGGGAACTTGTCCGCGCACCCTCTTTATGCATAACGTATTCATTATACCGGATAAACATACGGATGCCTAGTTCTTTTTTCGACTTTCTTTATTTTTAGCTCACCCGCTTCTTCTCACCTTATTCCTTATTTCTTCTCTTCACCAAAATATTGCTTGAAGATCTCATCATACTTACCGTTTTCTTTAATTGTCTTCAGCCCTTTATTGATTTCCTCTACTAGCTGCGTATTGCCTTTCTTCACCATTAAGCCATACTGTTCAGGCACAACGTTCGGATCTTTTACCGTCTTATAGCCTGCCTTGCCGGAATTCTTAAGGAAATCATTCAGTACCGCATTATCAGCTACTACCGCATCAACACGCTGGGCATACAGCTCTTCTACTGCGGATGGCGTATCATCAAAGCCTTTAAGTTTTGCATTGCCTTTGCCTAAGACCTTCTCGGCAAGAGCCGCACCTGTCGTACCACTCTGTACCCCAACACGCATATCCTTAATATCTTCAATCTTCGTCACATTGGCGCTCTCCGGTACCATAATCAACTGGAAGGCATCAAAGTACGGATCAGAGAAATCATATTTCTTCTTGCGCTCATCATTGATCGTAATGGCAGAGATTCCGATATCACGCTTGCCTTTATCGATGTCTTCAAAAAGCGGGTCCCAACCTGCATGCTCAATCTGTAATTCCCAACCATTCACTTCTGCAATCGCCTTTACGATATCCATATCAAAGCCCACCGGCTTGCCATCCGGTCCCTGCTTCTCAAACGGCGGGTATGCCGCATCTGTACCGACCTTGAGAACCTTCTTCTCGCCGCCGGAAGCCGCCTCCTTGCCCGCTTCCGCCTGCCCGCTTGCAGGCTTGCTTGCTCCCTTATCTCCGCCCCCGCATGCCGCGACCATGACGGCAAGCAGCACTAGCATGAACGCAGATAAAAGCGCTTTCATCTGTTTTTGCTTTTGCATCGTGTCCAGTGTCCCCCTTTTGTCCATTTGTTTGTAGATAATAATGTTTGATTTAATTATAAGGAGTGAACTAGGCAAATACAATTAAAAAATATAAGAATTAATAGAATTTTTATAGTTATTTTATTCCTTTATCGCTTTACCGCAAAATATTAAAGGGATAAATACCCAAAAGAAAAGCCCGAGAAAGTCGAGGAATGACTTTACTCGGGCGTTAATGATAGATCGTAAGTTTAGCCTTTGAGAAGCTGCAGAATGCCCTGCGGCAGTTGGTTAGCCTGTGCAAGCATCGCGGTTGCTGATTGGTTAATGATATTGAGCTTCGTGAACTCGGTCATCTCTTTCGCCATGTCTGCATCGCGGATGCGGGACTCGGCGGCTGTCAGGTTTTCGTTCGCCTGCGTGATGTTGTTTACGGTGTGCTCCATACGATTCTGGTATGCACCAAGCTTAGAGCGAACTTCAGATACTTTGTCGATGGCGCTGTCGATGATCGCAATCGCATTGGAAGCCGACGTTTCATCTGTCAGCTTGAACTTGTCAATCCCAAGTGCCTTTGTACGGATATCTCCGATGCCAAGCGAAACAATCTCGCCTGCATTCGTACCGATCTGGAAGGTTACGGATGAATCGGACAGTGTTTGACGAACATCAATATTTAGAGCCGTTTCCCCATTGGAGAGGACGCCTGTGCCAAATGAGATGCCTGTTCCTTTTAATTCAACAAACTTCCGATCATTATCGACAAATTGATGGGCGATGATTTTGTCATTACTATCTTTTAAAATGACGCTAGTCCGATCAAGCTCACCAATTTTAAACGAATGGTACGGAATTTCCGGTGTAGTCGGCAGGACACCACCACGCTTCACATATCCGGAAAGGGAGTTAGTAAAGTCAACAGTAAGTCCAATGCTTTTATTATTAGCATCTTTAAAATCGATCGTCGGTTGTCCAAAAACTACATCTGTAGCTGAAGCAATGGCTGCTCCACCAGTTTTAGGTACTACATTTAACGTATATGTCGTCTCTTGAGTAAATTTACCCGAAGTTGTTGGTGCAGTAATCCCTAAATCAGTCGTTGTACCAAGCGAGCTCCCTGTTGGACCATTTCCTGCTGCATTTAAAAGATATACTTTGTCATCTGTGTCATCTACCCAATAATGTCCATCTTCCAACTTAGAGTCTGTTAAATCTACTCCAGCATCATTGTCTTTATCACTTACTTGAGCCGTCAATTCTACCTTATAATCTCCCGTTTCCAAAGTCGTATCAGGAGAAATTAAAAAGTTCTCTAAGCCAGTTTTATACGTATCATCAATCTTACTCATATCAAGGACTTTACTTTTTGTAACGACAGACATGCTGTAAATATCCTGCGGCAGCACGCTCGCTGCGTCTACCTTAATATCTTTTAGTCCTTTACCACCTGTAGAATACGTGACATTGCCATATAATGAACGAATATCTGCATTCTCAGACAGGCTGCCATTCAGCAGCTTCTTCGTATTGAACTGTGTATCATTTCCTACACGATCAATTTGTTCACGAAGCTGATTAATCTCATCCTGAATAACGCCGCGATCCACTTCCGTTAATGTACCGTTCGCAGCCTGGACAGCCAGCTCTCGCATACGGGACAGCATATCATGCACTTCTCCAAGTGCACCCTCCGCTGTCTGAATCAGTGAAATCCCATCCATCGCATTCTTCTCTGCCTGCTGCAGGCCACGGATCTGACCGCGCATTTTTTCGGAGATCGCAAGACCCGCCGCATCATCGGCGGCACGGTTAATACGCAGACCGGACGATAATTTCTCCAATGCTTTCCCTGTTGCAAATTGGTTTTTGCTAAGCTTCGAATATGCATTGAGCGCTTGAATATTATGATTGATACGCATGTATATTCACTCCTTCTTTCCCCAGTTATCTATTTTTTCAAATGAACTTCTTGTTTTTCCATCTCATAGTGATAGACCTCGTGCTCCATTTCACGCTGCTGATACGGGTTCATTCTTACAGTTGGCTTGCGAACCGGAGTCGACAGAGGCGCTGTGGTTGATGTCACTGACTCGCTTGCTTGTGGTGCATTGCTAGTGTTCGTATTCCCTCTCTGCTCTTTGTCCTGCGCAGCACGCTCCATAGCCGTCGTCCATGCATCATCGAGAATGCGGACCAGACGCCGCACCTCTCTAAGAATATCTATATCTTTTTTTAGATTCGCTTCGCAAATTCTATCAAATAAATACTTATATAGAAGCTCTAGCTGATCCGCCAGCACGCCTGCTTCATATTTAATCCCAAATCCTAAGCGGGTCAGAATCTCATTACAGTGCTGCAGCACCTGATTCGCTTCTAGATAGCGACGCTGCGGCAGCAGCATAATCGCTGCGTCCAGCTTTTCAAGCATCTTCTTATACAACAATGATGTGATTAATTCGGGCCTGTCATGAATATCGCTCAATTCCACATTCTGCGGAGTTAGGATATCGTCCATTACGATTCCTCCCAGGTTATAGCCACAATTTCTTTGCTACTCTAAATATCGGCTATTTGCGCCAAATATTAAGTTAAAAACTGAAAAAAACGTCATTCTTCTTATGAATTATTCTATATTTCGAATGCTTTGCAGCAAATCATCCAAGCTGATATCTTCTTCCTCTTCTTCGGACTCCCCGTCCCAGTACGGCGTCTGCCTAAGCGTCCGCAGGTTCTCTACAGGAGAGACAGGCATAGGGGGAGCACCCACGCTGGCCCGTCGGACGAGCAGCAGCACTTCTGCGACTACCTGGTATAGCTGAGGCGGCACATTACTGCCCAGATCTAGATTCAGCAGGTTTTCAAGCAGCAGGCCATCCTCCTGCATCGGAATATCGTGCTCCTTCGCCTTCGCAATGATCTTCTCTGCCACCGCTCCGCGCCCTTGCGCGACAATTGTCGGCGCTTTGTCATTCTCCTTGTCATAACGAATGACCGCAACCTGCGAAGGCTTGTCTCCCTTCTGCGGCCGGCGCTGAATATGTTTGTACATCATATCGAGAAATCCAATCCTTCCTGTCCGGATTGCTGAATCGCACGACTTCTGGCGAGCGCCGTGTCCACGGTCGGCACTTCCTGTACACTTGCCTGTTTTTCCTGTCCAATCGGAGTAAATGTCACGCCATTCATCCGATACCCCATCTGCTGCAGCGCCTCCTCCATCTGTGGAACATACGGTCTAAACACCTCATCTACCTGCGGATGATCGTTCTGTACGCGAATCGTCATCTCCCGATTCACTACCATCACCGATACACCTGTCTCACCGAACTTCGGCGTATCAAGGAAAAAGAATAAGCTGCAGTTCTCCCAATCCATTTGCTGTCCATTGTTGCGGGCATGCACCTGAAGCTCGGCCGTATGCATCCCTTCCTCCCATGGAAGCGGAAGCTGAATTTGCATGGTCTGAATCGGTGCGGTAGGCTCTTGTCTGGATAGAAGCTGCTGACCGGTAATATTGGATAGTGCCTGTTCCATCACTTCTTTTGCTCGTGGTGTAAGTGATCTTTCCATGCCATCAAGCAAATACGATTTCATGGAGTTTGGCGGTGCATCCGCTCGTTCATGGAACTCTCCGCCAAATCGTCCACTGCCTGCTTGCGCCATTCCTTCACGGCGCATCAGCCACTCCATCGCTTCCTTCTCATGAGTGTAGCCGACACCGCGCATCATCTCCTGTACCCCCCGTCCCGTCAACGTTCCATCCTGCCAGGATTGTCCATACGTTTGGAATGGGCTGCGCATCTCACCGTCCAGCGTTGTTTTCGAGAAGAAGCGTTCCACTTTCATATAGGAAGGCTGCCAATGCAGCTTTTCCAGCTCGCCTTTCACACGTTGGAAGAGCTGCAGGGCTTCATCCTGCCTGCCCTTATCCAGCATCCCCTTGACCTGCTGAAGCTCTCCGCTCATCTTCAATACACTATGCTCGAATTCCATATCCGCAAACAGCGCGAACTCTCCTTTATTAACCAATCGATTGACCATCTCAATAGTTGGCTCTACGATGCGCTGAATATACGAAGATGCCTGTGGAGTCTTCTGTTGAAGAAACTGGCTCATGCGCTCTACATTATTGACAATTTCTTTCTTCAACTGCGCAAACTCCTCGCCCACTTCACGTAAGTAATCGGGAATATACTGTGTTACACGCTCAAAATTCGCTGTCTGCACGTTCGTTAACGCAGCCATGCGTTCGCCAGCTTGTGTCAACAGTTGTTCGAGTTCATTCATGCCTTCCAGTATCGTTTCCGGGCGATACGCACCATCTACTACATCCGCTTCGATACGTTGTAGGAACTGCTCCATCTGCCGCACTTCCTGCTGTGGCAGCTTCTCACGCTGAGCCGCCTGCCGCAAGGATACAGCCGCATCTCGTACAATCTGCTCTGGACTACGTGAAGTGCTCAATGCCTCCAGCGGATTTGCCGTTCCCATTCCCTTACCTAAAGCCGCTGCCAGCTCCTGACGCGCCAGACCGACCAGGCTTCCCAGTTTCATGAATGTCTCACTTACTGGACGCAGGAAATCCCCTGCATTATCCGCACCCTCGCCTAAACCATTGGTTAATGGGTTGGTTCTATCCGCTGCAGCTTCGGCGATCGGAAGCTTAAACATCTTCACCAGCGTATCCAGGGTTTTCTCTACCATTACTTTGGCTTCCATTCCCTTACCTACTGCCTCATAGCTCATCGACATACGCAGGTCTTTCACAATACGGTTCATCATCGCCTGCAGGTCTTTTTGCAGCTGCGGACTAAGCTTTGCTTCTCCGAGAACTTGCTCGACTGCTTTCTGCAGGTTATCAATGCCGCTTCTCGTCACCTTACCTGAAAGCCTAAGATCCAGCACAAGATTAGCTAGATCCTTCAATGCACTGTTTTCTGTCTTTGGCGCTTCTCTAACCTCCTGTGTAGGAGTGCTCGGCTGCTGCGGAAGCTTTGCGGCTGCTTCCATACGTGCTAATTCCTGCTTTATTTGCTTTAGATTATTGCTTATATCCGTTGCTCGTACTGTGTCGGCTATCTTTTCCGGTGAGATGTATGTTTGGCTGCTGGGAGTATTTTTGATAAGCTGGGTGACTTGTTCTACCGTTTGCTGGAGTTTTATACGTACATGCTCCGGCATGTTCTTCACTTCAGGATTACGCTGCATCTGTTCAATCAATTGCGTAAGCTGTTCTTTGCGAATCGGCTGCTTCAATTGGAGGACCTGCTGCAGCGTGTCTACTTGGCGAATAAGAGAGTCCCCTTGCCTGCTTGTAGCAACAGCTGATTCCGCTTGTGCCGCTGCTCGTCTAATCTGAGTAGCGGTTTGTGCTATGTCCTGTGCACGCACTCTCTGTGCCAGTTTATCTGAAGCAATCGTCTCCTGTTTTCCTGCTGCTTCCTTTATCGTCGATTCAACCTGTTTTATAATATGTGCCACATTTTGTCGAATCGGCTCACTTATTTTGCTCGCCTCTACGGATCGTTTCATCTGGTCAGCTAGCTTTTGCAGCTGCTCCTTGTTTACCGGTCGTCCACTTTCTACAACTTTAGCCAGAAGATCAAGCTGCTGTGAGAGCTTTTGCTCTGGCGCAACTGTTCGGACTTCTCTGTTCCCATTTGCAGCGTTAGTACGTTGCGTCTGTGTCGGCACAAGATCAGGCGCTTCCTTGGCAAGATCTGATACGATCTTATCTAGAGACGGCCCATGCAGCGCACGAAAGACCGCTTCATAGCTTTTGGGTGTTACCGTGATTTTCTTTTGCGCCATGATCGAAAGGGTATCAAGCTTTTGCTGTACAACTCCTTCCCCATTCTGCATGACCTGTTGAACTCGCTGCAGTACCTCTTTTGAGACGGGTACCCGCTCGGCAAGTAATCTGGACACAGCTTCTCTCATATCCACAGTCACTTTGACACCTGCATCTTTTAGTACACGCTCCGCCTCTGCTTCAAGTGAAGCGGAGCTTCCTCTTTGAGGTGGAGCGGAAGAGGTAGATACGGCACGCACATGTATCGTATTGCCTTTTATGTCTGTAATCTGAACAGGGACTTCCCCTTTTGTAGGTACCCCTTTATCAAAGATCGCATTGTATTGTTGTCCTTTTATCTCAATGACCGCCTCATTCGAGGACAGACGCTGCTTTACCGTTGCGCTGACTACCTCGTTCTGGCGCACATCTGCTGGTTTTCCTGTATTCTGTGCTGTCTGTGTTCCGGGCGTAAAACCTGATATTTGCACGTGTGCTTCCACCTTTCCGTACGGTACTGTTCTATAAATAATATCGGATAAAACAGGCGAGAACTGTAATCATCATTCTTATAAAAAAGCCCCTTTTCCCAGCTTACTGCCAGAAAAAAGGGCGATTTCTTTAGTTCTTTTTATCGAAGAAAATGCTTGGCGGATGTGCATCTTCATCCATATAACCTTTTCTAATAATAGTTTTTTGGCGCTCGGCCACAGATAAATTCTGCAACTTACTATAAAGTGGCAAAAGCAGCGGATCAATCTTCTCACGTATCTGCTTAATGCCAGATATGATTTCTTTAAACTCTTTTTCTTGCTGAGGTAAAAATGGAGACTGCTGCGCGTCAATTTTATCAATGAGCTGGATAATTCGCTCGCATTTTTCTACTCGTTCTAGAAATTGCTCTGCTTCTTCTTCTTGTAAATGTTGAAGCTGCAGTAACGTCTCAACCTTCATTTCCTCAAGTAACTGCTTCTTCTTTACATATAAGTTCTCGTTCATTATTCTTTCCTTACATTATTATTTCGCTGCAAACTGTTGTGCTAACCAGCCACTCTGCGAATTGTATTTGCTCATCGCTTTTTCCATCGCAGTAAATTTAGCATAATAGTTATTCTCTTTTCGAATCAGTCTATCTTCTGTATCGTCAATTCTTTTATTCAAATCAAGAATCCTTTTACCAAACAAGCTACTATCAGTAATTGCACTTCCACTTGCACCAGCCTTTTCAATTAGCAATTTTGAAGATTCTTCAAAATTAGCTGTAACTCGATGAATGAGACCAGTCTTTCCGCTCTTTTCATCACTAGCTGACTGAATGAACAGGTTTTTTACTGCTTCTGGATCTTCTTGAAGAACTTTTCTTAGTTTTTCCTCGTCTACTTGCAGCTTTCCTTGATCTTTGTACGTATTTGACTTAATGCCAATGGAAGCAAGCGAATTATATTTACTACCATTATCAACTGTTCCACCCATCTGCAGACGTATATTCGATGCCAGTGCTGATAGAGTGCCATCTCTGCGTAATAATCCACTTTTAGCTTTTTGTTCCCATTGCTCGATCTGCTTTTCACTTAGTGCTTCTCGCTCTTCATCAGTAAGTGGTTTAAAGCTTCTGTATACTGGCTCATCAATTACTTTATTCAATTTATCTAATATCTCATTATATTTATTAATAAATTCTTTAATATTTTTGATTTCTGTTTCAATATCACGAGAAACAGTTGTGGTGACTTCTCCAATTTGCTTAAAGTTATAGTTAAGTCCAAAAACAGTTGTATTATTAGCTGGAGTCTCAATAATTTCTCCGTCATTATAACGAAATTGTGCATCTTTTCCTAATGCTTTTACTGGAATGTTTGCATCAAAAGAAGCTCCGGATACACCTAACTTGCTCAATGTATCTTCATTAGATGAAGAAATTTTTACAACCTTACCCGCAGGATGCGTAATCTCAATTTTTGTTCCATTTTTACTGAAAACCTCCCCTTCCGAGGAGAATGCTTTTTTCATTCTCGCTAATATAGTGTCTACGTTATCCGCGGATGTAACTTTGATACTTTTTTCGATATCTCCGACCTTTAAAGTTATGTCCCTTCCTAAGGCACCAAACTCAGCAATATTTGCAAAATCTATTGTTGCACCAGCTGCAAGTTCCTTTTCATATTGCTTGATACCTAGCTTTTGAAGTGCCTCCGCACCACTAAGTGTAAATGTTGACTTAGTACCTGTTTCTTTTGAATTTATAACAAATTGATTCAAAGTTTCATCATAAGCAGCAGATACACCTAAGCTTTTTCCCTCAACTGTAGCAGTATTAATTTTTGTGACGATATCTTTCATCGTATCTTCAGCTGCAATCTCTATATCCTTACTTTTTCCATTAATATTAATAGTGAGAGTTGCAGCCCCAGAAGGAGTAGATAAACTTGGCTTTCCTTCCAGTTTTGCTAACTCGGCAAGTTGTAAGACTTGCATCTTATGATTTCCTTCAAGCGATTCTGCAGTGCTAGTGACATTTACCTTATTAGCATCAGAAGATACAGCATTAAATGTTCCATATGTTTTAGACAGCTTCATATCAAGCAACGTCTTACGAAATGTAAAGATATCTGTATTCCATTGACGATACATCTCGCTTTGCCAGGTTAAAGATTGACGTTGCTGTTTCATTTTATTAACTGGCATACGCTCTGCCTGCATCAGTTGCTTAACCAGTGACTCGGTATCCATTCCTGACATCAGACCACTTAAACGATTTACGGGCATTCTTTCTTCCTCCTATTAAACTTTTTTATCTAAGAAAAATCCAATCATTTCCTTTAACTGTACACGTAGATCTAGTACATACTTAGGCGGAACTTCTTTGACAACTTCATGTGTAATCTTATTCTGAATGACTGCATACCAATCTCCGCTTTTTTCATGAAACTTTAGCGCTAATCCTAAATCAAGCGTTGAAAATAAGGTGTCAGCCATTTTTTCTAGTTTTTCACGTTCATGCTCTGTAGCAGCACCTTGTTCTTTCATATCTTCATTTGATTTTATACCTTCAATTGATACAAACTGTTCTTTGGTTGATACATCCATGGAGTCCTGGGAAACACTTGAAGGTCTGTGAAGCATTCCTGCGCCTACAAAATTATGTGTAAGATTAGTTCGAAATTCTGACATAATGTTTGTTCCTCCTTGTATCATTGCATTGTTACTTTTAATATCGGATAATCCGCTTTAAATAATAAGCTAACAGTTATATTCTACTTCATAAAAAAAAAGCAGACTATTACGCCTGCTTTTGCCCTTGCTGTTTTGTTATCATCATGACTTCTTTCCAAACATCTCTAAATTCGATAAAGAAACTTTCTACTTCATCTAAAATCGCTTTATCTTTATTCACATTTGCTTCAATCATTCGATTCATCATGTAATCGTACATTGTAAGAAATTGCTCTGAAATCTCTACCTTAGGATTCAATGTCAAAATCAACTCTTTTAAGATATCTTGAACACGTACGATATGATTATGAGCATACTGAAGATTATTCGCCTCGATCTCTTGTTTCGCTTGTTTAATAAACTTGATCGCTCCATTATAGAGCATAAATGTTAAGTCACCTTGTGTGGCAGTAGTTACCTGATTGGAACGATATGCTTGAGCAGGATTATGAATGGCCATGCTAACTTTCCCCCTGTACTATAATCTCCATCATCTTTCTTGAGCATTGCAAGTAGCAACCTACCCAAAAAGTTTCCCTGGGGCATTCAAACTAATTACTATTATATATATCGGGAGAAGAAGCAAATTTTTTATCGAATTATATATATTTTTTATTACAACACATCTAAAATTTTTTGCAGTTCTTCTACTACAGTTTCTTGCTGTACTCTTTTCATTTCCGGCCAGATAGGCAAACTGATAACTTCTTCTGCCAATTTCTCTGCCACTGGAAGGACGACGGGGAAATCTTGATAGATAGGCAGCCGATGAACCGGTACCGGGTAATATACCATAGAACCAATCCCTTGTAAGGCTAGTTCTTTTTGTATAATATCTCTTTTCCCATTACATATCCGAATCGTATATTGATGATAGACATGTTTGTTTTCCAGCAGTTCTTCAGGTGTTACAATGTTTGGAATTCCTTTTAATAATTTATTATATGTACTAGCAATTACTCTTCGTTTTTCATTCCATCTATCAATATAAGGAAGTTTAACACGAAGAATTGCCGCTTGCAGTTCATCTAATCGAGAGTTGTATCCAAGAATCTCATTGTAATACTTTTTCTTGGATCCATGTGTCCGTAACATCCGTGCTCTTTCTGCAATCTGCTCATCATCTGTTGTAATTAGCCCGCCGTCTCCATAAGCACCTAGGTTTTTTGTTGGAAAAAAAGAAAAACACCCTACATCTCCCACCGCACCCAATTTCTTATGTTTATACTCTCCACCAAATGCTTGTGCCACATCTTCAATTACTTTTAATCCATGTTTCTGAGCACATTCATTAATTTCGTTCATATTTGCTGCTTGTCCATACAAATGAACGGGAAGGATTGCTTTTGTACGTGTCGTAACAGCCCCTTCAATTAGGTTCACATCAATGTTATACGTCTGTTCATTCACATCTACAAATACAGGAATTGCCCCGACTTGGCTAATGGCTTCCGCTGTTGCAAAAAAAGTAAAGGGCGTGGTAATGACTTCATCACCTTTTCCAACTCCGGCGGCAAGCAGCCCAATTACAAGTGCATCGGTTCCTGAATTTACCGCTATCGCATACTTCGCACCTATATAGTTTGCTACTTCCTTTTCAAAAGCCGTTACATTCTCACCCATTATAAATTGTCCGGAACATAATACGTTATCTATTACTTGCATTAGTTCATTATGTAAGGTCTCTACTTGTGATGTTAATTCAAATACAGGAATATGGCTCATAATATTTCCTCCATTCTATTCAATACGTTGAACAGAAGATTTCTCACTCTGTAAGTATTCCCTATCGCATAAAGTACATATGGCCTTATAATCTGTAAATGCTAATGTTTCTCCACACTCGCATACCCAACCAATATGTCGGGCTGGTATCCCTGCCATCAAAGCATATGGGGGCACGTCTTTCGTAACAACTGCTCCTGCCGCAATGAAAGCCCATGAGCCAACTGTAATCCCGCATACTACGGTTGCATTGGCACCAATTGAAGCACCTCGCTTTACGACTGTCAGTGCATAATCTTCTTTCGTATTACGTGGAAAAGCGGAGCGCGGTGTTTTAACATTTGTAAACACCATACTAGGTCCACAGAATACGTCGTCTTCAAGAATAACTCCTTCATAAATCGAAACATTATTTTGCACCTTTACATTTGTTCCGATTTTCACATTTGAGGCCACAAATACATTCTGTCCCAAATTACAGCGCTCTCCAATCTCTGTTCCGCTCATAATATGAGAAAAATGCCAGATGTGCGTCCCTTTTCCAATACATGCTCCCTTATCCACATATGAAGATTCATGCACAAAATACTCTTGTGTCATTCTATATTCTTTCCCTTCTCAGCATACGTGACGCTTCCTCTAAAATACGAATCACATTTAACCCGTTATTACCATCAGAAAAAGGGCGTTGTCTCTCCTGTACACAGGTAAGGAAGTGCTGGCATTCCAATGTCAAAGGTTTAGCTTCACCACGATAAAGAAGGACGCTCCCTTCCTCTTTATTAGAAAGATCGGTATTAATTGCTTTACGATGAAGCACCACCGTTTGTTGTTCCTCATCATAGACGAGCATTCCCTCCGAGCCTGTCACCACAAGGTGCCGGCGTATCTCCGGCCAGTACCAGGATGTATGCAAATGCGCCTGCACGCCGCTCTTAAAATAAAGATGAAGATATACATCGTCTTCTATAGTCGACTGCACAATCGGCTGCCCTGTTACCTGAATCGAAGCAGGCTGCTCATCTGTCAAATATAAAAGCACTGCGATATCATGTACTCCAAAGCTCCATAGTACATTTTCCACTGAGCGGATCCTTCCCAGCTTCAATCGTTCCTGATGCAGCCCTTGTAGCGAACCGATCAGGCCGTCTTCAATTGCTTCTTTTATTTTACGAATAGCCGGCTGGTATAACAACAGGTGGCCAACCATAAGCAGGCGCTCCTGCTTCTCTGCCAAATCAACTAGTTCTTGTGCCTCCTGTGAACAAAGAGTTAACGGTTTTTCGACGAATACATCCTTTCCTGCAAGAAGGGCTGCTTTTGTAATATAAAAATGCGTGGGAGCAGGTGTTGCCACAACCACTGCTGGCGCATCATCTAAAAGTGCAACTTGCACATTCGGATAAAAATGTATCTCTGGGTACACTTCATGCAATTGTTGACGTGTGACCTCATCCTCTTCTACTACACTAGCAAGTGCGCCTAAATCATAAAACGTACGCACCAGGTTTCTACCCCAGTTGCCTGCTCCAATAACAATAACCTGACTCATCTTCTATTCCGCCCTTTTTATAACCGATACAATTTGTGTGCTATAGACATATTCTGCATAGCATTCCGCGTATCAAAAATAAGATGCGCTTTGCGTCCAATCATTTTATAATCAAAATCGGAATGGTCAGTGGTAATAACGATCAAATCAGCGTTTTCCACAGCTTCCTCCGTTAAAGCTACTCTTTCGTACCACTTCCCACGATAGGAAAAGGAAGGAATCCTCGGATCACTAAAAATAAGATTGGCACCTTTTTGTTCAAGAAGTTCAATAATTTCTAGCACAGGTGACTCTCGATAGTCATCAATATCTTTTTTATACGCTACACCAAGCAGATAAATAACAGAGCCCTTAATTGGTTTTGCTTCTTCGTTTAAAATGTGACCAATTCGCTCTACCACAAACTCTGGCATGCTGTTGTTTATTTCACCGGCAATTTCAATTAGCCTGGTATGGTAATTAAATTCTCGTGCTTTCCATGTCAAGTACCACGGATCAATCGGAATACAATGTCCTCCAAGGCCCGGTCCTGGATAGAATGGCATAAAACCATATGGCTTTGTTTTGGCCGCATTAATGACTTCCCAGATATCAATGTTCATGCGATTGCATAAAATCGCCATCTCATTTGCTAGCGCAATATTAATATTACGGAATATGTTTTCGTAAATTTTCTCCATCTCCGCTACTGCAGGGCTAGATACTCGATGGACTGCTCCCTCAAGCACCTGTTCGTATAACGTGGCAGCAACTTCTGTGCAGGCTGGGGTTACACCACCGACTACTTTTGGTGTGTTTTTCGTATTGAATTCCTTGTTCCCCGGATCGACCCGCTCGGGTGAATATGCCAGAAAAAAGTCGATTCCGCATATAAGTCCCGTACTTTCTAGTATAGGTTTTACGACTTCTTCTGTTGTACCAGGATACGTCGTGCTCTCAAGTACGACTAGCATACCCGGGTGAAGGTATTTTGCGATTTCTTCGGCAGATGCTTTGACATAGCTGATATCCGGCTGCTGGTAGTTGTCCAGCGGGGTGGGGACACAAATCGCGATTACATCTACTTCCCGAATGGCAGAATAGTCGGTTGTAGCTCGGATGGTTCCTTTTTCAGCTAAATGGCGAAGCTCGTCTTCGACAACGTCTCCGATATAGTTGATTCCCTGATTGACCATGTCGACACGCTTTTGCTGAATGTCAAAGCCGACGACTTGGAAGCCGACTTTAGCTTTTTCGACTGCGAGTGGAAGGCCAACGTAGCCAAGACCGATAACACCTAGTTCTGCAGAATTTATATAAATTTTTTTAATTAAGCTTTTAGCTTCATTGTTTAATTTTGAAGTGATATTCTCCATAAGAGTGCACCTTCTTAATTTTAGTTAAGAGAAGTATCCGGTTAATTCTTCGCTTATATCTAGCTCTAAAAATTTGCTTAACCTTTCAGCATGTTCTAGAACTAGATTCCTGTAATAAATTCATTATTATATTTAACAAAACTTCATTTTGTTTATCCGATGCATAATTTGTTTCAATAAAAGAACGGTATTCTTTTGACTTGTATTCATCTTCTTCTATTTTTTCAATCGCTTCTTCTAAAGTGTTAAATAAATAATCAGCAGGATAATGATCTTTCAACCCTTCACAATTATGCAAAATTGGTTTAATTCCTGATAACATTGATTCTGCAGCAGCATAACATAAGCCCTCATCAATGCTTGAAATCAATATATAATTAATTTTTTCGAACCATTTTATCTTATTTTCATGATCTTTCCAGCCCTCAAAAACAATATTGTCTTTAAGATTATGTTCATTAACAAAAAATTCAATATAGCGATAAGTTCGCTCGTCTTGAAACTCCCCTGCGAGAAAAAGTTTATAACGCTTATCTTTTGAATAAAGCTTCAAGAAAATATCCAATGTTAAAGGTAGATTTTTTTTAAAGTTAATATAACCTAAGTATCCAATATTAAAACCTCTGTTTTTTTCTTTAAAAGGGTATTTTGAAACTTCGACCCCACAATATACTAAATTTATTTTTGTACTTTTAAGTTTATCTGTATTAATCTTAGCCTTAAAAAGCTTTAAAATATGAGGAGCTACCACAATTAGTTGATCAACTAAGTTCCAATTTACTTTTGTAATATTAGGAGTATATACTTCATAGCCATGTATGCGGCAAATGATTTTCTTTTCTTGAGCAATTTCTATATTGCTAGCATAAATAATTAGCTCATCACACCATTCGAACCAGCATATATCTGCCCATTTCATGGCTTCATTAATCTGCGATAATTCTGTAACCTCAATTTTTATTACTCTATAATCCCGCTCTAATCCTGAAATAACGCTACCTAAAAAACTATCCATTCCTTGTTTTACAAAAAAGGCGATTTTCTTTTTCTGTACTAAAGAAGGCTGTTGTTCTTCAATTCTTTTGCTTGCCTGTCTAGCCTCATCTTTTTTATTCTCATCGTCAAATAACTCTGCTGCATCATAATAAAGTTCATAGGCTTGCTGGTAATTTTGCTGCTGTTCATGTGTATAAGCAAGGTTAAATATCAAATCAGGATGAAATGAAGCCTGTCGCAATCCTTCTGTTAAAATTAGCTTTGCTTCATCAAATTTTTGCTCAAGCAAACAAATAACGGCTTTTAAACTATATACATCTATATCATCAGGGTTTATTTGTTCATACTTGTAAATCGCTTGTCTAGCTTCCTCAAAGTTACCATTATATATGAATTTTTCTATTTTACTTTTTATTGTCTTTAGCTCGTTATAAATTTGTTGATCCTGCTCCATCTCTTTACCATCCTTTATATAACATCTGTAAATACATTTTTATGATGATTTTTCATTAACTCCGCCATATATGGATATACTTGAACAGCATCATAGTAGTGCTTTGTAAAAATACGGATATTTTTTTGTCCAAGTGCCTCATGAGCAAATTTTAAAATAATAAAAAATTTTTCTTCTTGATTGCCTAATGTTTGGTAAGTTAATCTCAGATGATCAATATTATATAAATAATTAATATAATTAATTCCATACTCTATATATAAATCAAAAATTAGTATGCAATCCTCTTTTATATTTGATTTATTTACTCTTGATTCCTCTATCTCACTTAAAAGAATGACTTGAGCTATTGCTATCGCAATTCGATTGCTCTGATAATCATTTTCTCTTATTTTTTCTTCTTTTAACTTTTTAATCAAGTACTCTTTTGCCTCGCTCCATCTATCAATCAATTCTTTTACAAGCATCTTCAATTGGACACTATTTATTTTTTTAAATGTAGGGAACAAATTCATTCCTTCCTGAATCGCCCTGTAAAACACTTCTCCATATAGCCTGATGGGGAGCTTACTTATATCGTTTTTTGTTATAAATTCTCTAATAAGAGGTTGTGGTTCCTCTATTGTTCTGATTTTATTTAACTTCGCATATACATCCTCACCATCAGAAAACACTTTTTCAATTTCCTGTTTTTGGCTGACTTCGATTCTCTCTTTTTCGTTCTCCAAAATATCGATAAATATATTCTTATACTGCAATTCATCCATATTTCGGTAGTAATCATATAAGTTTTCATACTGTTTCAAACAAATACATAATTTGATAAATAAAGGTATCTTTTTATACTCATCTTTAATAAATACAAAATAAGGAAAGGCCTCTCTGCTTTTTTCCTTATCATAAAAGTATTGAATCATTTTATATGCAGCTTCTTCTTGATATTTACTGTTATATGTGTAAATTTCCACCTTATTATATTTAAAATAGTCTACTTTCCCTGCATCATATTTCTCGGTAATTGTAAAGTAAGTTTGAATGGCTTTAAAGCCATTTTCATTTAATCCCAGTTCAAGATATGCACAGCCCATATAATAATAAAAATCAAGATAATCTGGAATAAGGGTAATGCCATGCTCGCATATTTCGATCACCTTCTCAAACCGATTAGAAAAGTAACTTATTCTGGCATACTCGACAAGCACTCCATAATATTTAAGTTGCATCTCTTTATCTTTTCCTGATAATAAGTTATACGCTTCCTGTATTTCTTTTAATGCATCCGCTATGTCTTTATGCATCAAATATGACCTAGCAAGCTGAAAACGATAATAAATGTGATTCGGATCTCTTTTTATTTCACGCTTTAGCATGGTTGCCGTCCGTTGAAACTTAGCTTCCATTAATTCTTTATCTTCATTGTTGTAGCCATAATGAATAATCTGAATCTTGCTGTTTACCAAAACCGGCTCCCAGAATACAGGCTGATTATGAATGGAACCTGTATACTTAAATTTTCCATCGTTTTTAAACAAGCGTTCTGTCAATTGATATGCAAATTGCTGAATAGTAGGCAGCAGCAAGCTTTTAACGGTAACACGTATTGTATTATAATGTTCGTTCTCCTTATTATCTAGCAAAGTTAGTAGGTTTTCAGGGTTTTCTAATTCTTCATCTGCATCTAAAATAAAAATCCATTTTCCCTTTGCATAAGAGATCGATATATTTCTCATATCGGAAAAGTTTCCGTTCCATTCATGAAAATATAAGCGAGCTGGGTACTCTTCAATAATTTTAACTGTGTTATCTGTTGAGCCAGTATCTACGATAATAAGTTCAACGTCTTTTCTGTTAATAATCGGATATAAGCTATCTAAACAGCGACGTAAATTTTTCTCCTCGTTTTTTACAATCATGCAAATACTTAGCATTAATTTTTGATCCATAGAATATCACTCCAATGCTCTAGCAAAGGTTTCAACTCATAATTTAATAAATCAGAGACAAAACTATACTCCTGAATTTCCAGTTTTTCTACGATAAGTTGCACTTTTTCGGTTAATTCTCCAATGTTTAGCTCTACATCTTCATAACTTGATAACGAATGAACTCCATCGGTAAGAGAGGCAAGATCTTCAGTTAAAAATATCATTCTCTTATTTGCTTCGTTTTCCTCCTTACCATATAGTTCTACAATTTCTTCAATACGTGTAACCAAGTTGTTTATCAATTCTCTAAGAGTTCTCTTTAATTCATATACTTCCTCTTGCATTATTCTAACCTCCATATAAGCTAGTAAAGCCGACTTCAAAAGTCGGCTTTACTGCTGTGTTCATTATAAAACTACGATTAACGGAGAAGTTGAAGAACGCCTTGTGGTGCTTGGTTAGCCTGAGCAAGCATAGCTTGAGCAGCTTGAGAAAGAATGCTGTTTTTTGTTTGATTCATCATTTCTTTCGCCATGTCTACATCACGAATGCGTGATTCAGAAGCTTGCAGGTTCTCAGAAGCTGTATCCAGGTTCTTAATAGAGTGTTCTAGACGGTTTTGGAACGAACCCAGTTTTGAACGTTCAGCAGAAACCTGCTCAATCGCACGGTTGATACCTGAAATAGAAGCTTCTGCTGCTTGAGCAGAAGTCACTTTAATTCCTGATACATTCAGAGCAGAAGAGCTCATGCTTCCGATGTCAACGCTCATAGTTTGAGAAGAATTCGCACCAATTTGGTATGTCAGAGACTTATCTTCTAATTTATTTACAGCTTTTCTTTGTGTAAAGGTTACTTCATCCCCGATATTAGCGGTTGTCAGCGCACCAAGCGTAACTTTTGCACTGCCAATAGTAACACTTCCACCTGCTGCCGCCACTGTTGCACTACCAGTTGCTCCCGATTTGTCAGTCCATTTAACAGTGTAACTTGTAGAAGTTCCTGATGTAGCCGCTTTTGTAATTTTTACATTATACGTGTTATCTGTAGCAATGGATGTTGCTGATGTACCAGCAGCAGCAATAGTTTTGTTGAATGAAGAGGTGTTATTTTCTTCAAACTTAACCCACTGAGCTTCCACTTTCACACCTTCACGTTGACCGTCTAACAACTTCTTAGTATTAAACTCCGTAGTGTTAGAAATACGATCAATTTCTTCAATCAACTGATCCATTTCTTTCTGTAGTTCGCCACGGTCTGTATCTGTGTTCGTATCATTCGAAGATTGAACTGCAAGTTCACGCATACGCTGTAGAATAGCATGTGTTTCGTTCAATGCACCTTCTGCTGTTTGAATCAGAGAGATACCATCTTGAGCATTACGAGAAGCTTGGTCTAATCCACGGATTTGGCCGCGCATTTTTTCAGAGATTGCAAGGCCCGCAGCATCATCACCAGCACGGTTAATGCGAAGACCTGAAGAAAGTTTTTCGATTGACTTGGATTGTGCAGCATTGTTGACACCTAGTTGACGATGAGAGTTCATCGCTTGCAGATTGTGATTGATAATCATGATATGTTCCTCCTTGAGTTTTACCCACCCACATCCTTGTGGTTGGAAAAGTTATATAAGAACACCATATGCTTGTGTCGCGCGCCACAATTTTGTATGTTGTTCTCTACACTTATAATATCGGATGCGCAGTTACTTTCTTTAGCCATTTAGATAAAAAAATAATATAAATCATATACTCATTCAAAAAGATGTAACAAAAAACAGTCTCTTCATAAAAAGAGACTGAATAGTAGTTACGTATGATTAGTATCATTTATTTTTTATTTGTAATTCTTGTTTTTTCAGGGTGATTTGCTTCAATACATTAATATCGAGGCTATTCTCACTTGCAAGATGGTTCTCCTGTTGTATAGCCTGATAGATTTCCTGACGATGAATTTCAATATGATGTGGCGCTTCTATTCCAAGCTTTATCTGATCTCCATCAATCCCGACGATTTTAACAATAATATCGTCCGCGATTACAATTGACTGTCCTACTTTTCTTGTTAATACAAGCATAGTAATCGCCTACCTTTTCTGTTCCGATACCGGCTTTACCACTTCTTCTTGCACGAATATAGGCTGACGTACTGAATAATTTACATTTTCTAGTACAAGCTGTGCACCTTGATGAGTATGTGTATTTAGGATAATAGGAGCTACCATATTAGCCCTTGATTCATGGAGTGGCTCACGTAATACTACAACCGAGTAGCATACTACCTGTTCTTCCTCTTCAATAGACAATTCAGTTATGAGATATTCTGGAACTGTAAATTCATAGTTAGGAAACGTAGAAAACGGATTAATCAAGAAGAAGTATTTATCCTCTTCAATCGAGTGTAAAACAGTAAACGGACTATCTTCTATTGTAAGTAGAATAAATTTTTTTAGATTTGAAAACCCTGGGAGCCCCTGTTTAAAATGATATACATCTTGCTCATTATATACAACTTCCCCCAACAAACTTGAAACGATTTTTGAAGACATAGTTATAACTCCTTTATATGCTGGTTATTAATAACCAGCATTTACATTACCGCCGACCATTTGAAAGTGCATCTCATTCTTCTTCTGCATCATATACGTAATTTTCCCTTTTTCATAATGATGCTGGAAGGGTGCGGTATGCACATCAATTGTAGTTCCACCCGTATTCCATTCCATACCCAGATCACCCGGTGTGAAATCCAAGCGCAAAGAAAAATTGCTGGGTACGTTACCATAGGTAAAGCTGTGCTCTGGCAGAAATCTGTTATCCATCGCCAGACTGCGGATCGTATTGCCACCGTGCTCAATCGCCCCCAACTGTTCGCCTTCTAGCGTGACCTTCTCGATATAGGCTAGGGCTTGCTGATGCCCGGCCGCCGCATCTTCAGCGATGCGGCGAAAAGTATGCTTCAAATCCATATCCGCCCAACATTGACTCTGATCAATCGTCAACTGACTTGGCGTACGATGCAGTACCATCTCGGCTGGCTGCTGTTGGATAGAGAGCTCGGCTCTTCCCGGCTCAAATGTGTAGCTAGGAGTCTGTACCTCCCAATCCAACTTCGCAAAGGTCTGCTGTATATCAAGGCGCGGCATGTTCATAAAAGTTCCCTCCTATCGAAGGAAATCAAGCAACGTCGGTTGAATAATGCGGGAGCCAGAAGCCAATGCGGCACGATGTACATTTTCATTGTTCTGTAAATCCATAATGACACGAGCCATGTCAGCATCCTCGCCGTTGGACATCATTGTCTCAAGCCCCATGCTTTGCGTGTCTAAACGGTCTTGAATTAATTGAACTCGGTTAATTCTTGCTCCGACCTGCGCTTGCATCTGCAGGAAGTTATCCATATGGCCCTGAATAATATTGAGATATCCGGTTAATTCCTTACCGTTTTTCGGGACAGCTCCATCTACAGGATCTGATAGTTTCACATAACTAGCATTTGCAGGAAGAGTAGAATCAAACTGAATGATCTTGGTAGGATCGTCTGGTTTGTATCCGATTGCTTTTGTTGGGTCAGTCGGTACATTCTCTAATGGTTTTTGTGCCGGATTTTTTGGGTCATAAAATTGAACCACACCACCTACAACAAGCGGCTCCCCTGTAGTAGCATCAGCAGCAAGCGTCCGGCCGTACTGATCCTGAACATATTCAGATGGTCCCAAATCATTGATAATTTTGCTCATGAGAGCGAAAATATCTGTTTTATATCCGTCCTCTTTTAATTTATCGCCCACTAACGAAGAATTTTGCTGGCCGAATAAAGAGGTGCCATCTACATTGATTGGCAGTTTAATCCCCTCAGACATCTCTAATTGAATATCCGTTTTGTTTTTATTTTGATAAGCATCACCTTGGAACGGAGCCGTGCCCGTATTCGTTCCGCTAAACAAGTACCGCCCATTCAATGTTGTATTCGCTACATTCCCAAGATGGCCGCGTAGTTGAACGATTTCATCTCTAACCTTCTGCCGATCACTTGGATTCAGAGTATCATTTGATGCCTGGGACATTAAATCCTTCAGACGTGTAAGTACACTTCGCCCCTGGTCTATCGCATCTTCCGTAGCTGTCAACCAATCGATTGCATCATCTGAATTACTGCGGTATTGAACATTCTCGGATAGATTTGTACGGTACATCATGCCTCGTGCGGCAATAATCGGATCATGGGACGGCTTTGAAATCTTTTTGCCGGAAGAGAACATATCCTGTAGGCGATCCATTCGATTCAAGCTTTTATTTAAATTACTCATCATTGAATTATTCAGCATGTTTTGTGTAATACGCATGATTATTCCCCCTATCTGCCTACGAGTCCCATGCCGTTGATAATTTTGTCTAGCATTTCATCCACGGCTGTGATCATGCGGGCTGATGCACTGTATGCGTGCTGAAACTTGATCATATTAGACATCTCCTCATCGAGCGAGACACCGGATACGGACTGACGGCGATTCTCCACCTCACCTGCGAGCAGGCTCGTGTTGTCCAGCATACGCTGTGCCTCGCGTGTCTCGATTCCAAGCTTGGCAACAATGCCGCGCGTATATCCATCAAACGAGGTCGTTTCTGAACTGCCAGGTGTTCCGAACTCAATATCGGACTTGTGTTTGAGTGCAGCGATAGCCAGGGCATTTCGATTATCCTCTTCACCCGGTGTTCCCTCGCTTGCATCTTTTTTAGCAGCGATAGCAATCTTTCGTACCGATTGCATAATATCAGGATTCACTTTGAAATCAGAAGCATTCGCAGGTGTGGCCGCTCCGCTTTTGGTTGTAAAGAAATCGACTGGAGTATGCGTACCATTTGCAATGTCATCGAGGTTATATCCCTGTCTATGCAGTTCATTAACCGCTTCAAACATAGATGAGGCTAGATTATTCATTCGTTCAATATAGCTTGGAATAATGTCATCCCGTGAAGCAAGCTGCCCCGCAAGCGCTCCTGTTTTGAATTCTACCTCTGAATATTCATTTGTCTTGTTCTCATCCGTAAATTTCAATTGATACATTCCGTTTGTATCTTTTTCGGCGAAAGCTTGTAAGCTCGATGTTCCTTGCACGAGAGGAATGGAAGAGCTGGTATTTCCCGCAGTCGGCCCTTTTGCGTTTGCAATGATGGATATATTTATCATCCCATTAGTCGATTCAGTAACCGATACGTCTACCAGCTTTGACAGCTTGTCTACGAGCACATCCCTTTGATCGTACAGATCATTCGGCTGATAGCCGTGCGGCACAACATCGCCAATCTGCTTGTTGAGGCTTGCGATCTGCCGAGCATAGGAGTCGATCTCTTGCGCAGTAACATTAACCTCTTCATTCATATTGGTCTGCATCTTCGTCAACGAATCGTGGATAAAGGTGAAATTCTCCGTCATAGCGACCGCATTCTGGCGCAGCGCCTCCCTTGTGGCTTGATCCTTAGGGTTCGATGAAGCTTTCTGCCACGAATTCCAGAATTGATCCATGGAATATTGGAATCCCTTATCGGATGGCTCATTTAGAAGCACTTCAATCTTCTCAAGGGTATCTGTCTTTTTCTCGTAATACCCTACCTTTTTATATTCATCTCGAAATTGCAAATCTAGAAAACGCTCACGCAAGCGCTCCAGGCTTGACACCGTGACGCCAGTTCCCAACTGCCCTGCCTGGCGGGCATTCGTTAAACTTGGATACGGATGCGCTGGTGTAGCTACCATCTCGGCGCGCTGGCGCGAATAGCCCTCCGTGTTAGCATTGGAGATATTATGCCCTGTAACCTGAAGCGCTCCCTGCTGCGCAAAAATACCTCGCTTTCCTATTTCCAATCCAAAAAATGTGGACGGCATGACTTTTCCCTCTTTCCCTGTACGAATTTCTTTACTCTCTTCCTGAGTTACGCCTTGCTGTCAAAAAAACCACGGTTCGCCTGCGTATACGGGTTGGCACGTGCATTCGTCTTCTTATATACATGTTCATCTTCCGGCGGTGCCGTTAATTCTTCAAGCGACATATTTACAAACGCCAGCGACTGTTCAATCAGCTTCTGATTCAGTTCGTTGGCGTGCTTCAATTCGGTAATTACTGTGCCAAGCTTCTGCTGGCAATCGGCGAGTGCTTTCTTCAGCTCCGGATTTCCGGTCATCTCGATCAAGTCGCTTACATAGCATGTTTCCTTACGAACACCCCGCTGCATTAAATAGAGCGAGATTTGCTTCTCTCGCTCTAATTCAAGGGATTGGATGGTGGTGATGCAGCGAGATTCAAATTGCAGGATGCGGGCCAGGTCATTGATGGCGCCCTTGATGAGGACGTCCTTCTTATGCCCGGCAAGCTTCAGCATCCGCTCATGCTCCACAATCAGTTGGTCAAGAATCTCTACAATTGTATATAAATCATTCATTGTGTTTCACCATCCGGTCTTTCTATATATTCTTTACTGTCAGCGATTACAGGCCTTTCTTAAGCAGCGCTTCCGCGATGATCTTCGCGTCTACGTGATACGTGCCATCCTGTACCTGCTTCTTCAAGTCCGCAATTCGCTCAGCACGTTCAGCGGCCGTCTCTTGTGTCCGCTGCAATTCCAGCGCCTCTGTCGATATCTCCAGCTGGTCGCGTTCCTTGCCTTTCGCTTTTGTCTCTTCCTGTTTCATCTCTTGCTGACGATACGGGTTGATTGGCTGAATATGGTTTGGTCTCTCGATTCTCATGTGTGTCACCCCGGCTTTCTTTCCAATTTGCACTGATATCCCTTATTCTTTCCTCATCCTTCATCGGTCTACACCAAATGGATTTCATTACCTCCGGCTGTTTGCGGCTATATAAAAAGAATGCCGACTACTTATTACTTAAGTAATCGGCATTCTTGACAGAACTTTTAACAATTTTCTTTAGTCGATTGGGCCACTTCGATATAATGCCGATCCTTCACGCTTCTTCTGGGCTTCTTCTTCCCGTTTCTGTTCGTCCTCTTTCATGTATCCGGCAAGCTTCTTCAAGTTGCCGGTACAGCTTTCACAGATCGAACCGTTACGGGTTGGCATACCGCAGCTACGACAAGGATAACTCATGTTAGGGTTATTGTCGATGCTAAGCCGCCCTTCTACGATGAACATGGTAATCTGGTTCATCGATACACCGGTCGCTTCACTCAATTCATGAATATTGCACGCCCGGTTTTCCTTCTTCCGCATGAATCGATAGCACTTATCGTACTCTTCATCAATCACTTTAACACACGCTCCGCAGACATTATGCCGTACTTTGCGAAATAGCTGCTGGCAGCGCGGACAGTTCTGCACATCAAAAGACAATAGACCCCTCCCCCTTCACGCATAACAAATATCATGCGTCTATTGTACTGTATTATAAGGAGGGTTTGGGGCCTATTTTTTAAAAAATTGTGTACGATTACTTCGCTGCGACTTCCTTCACCGCTGCGATGGCTTTGTCGTAATCCGGGTGATTCGTCGCTTCCGATACGTATTCTACATACGTTACTTTGTTGTCGGCATCCAATACGAAGATGGCGCGCGCCAATAGGCGAAGTTCCTTAATTGCTACGCCGAATGCTTCGCCGAAGGATAGGTCCCGGTGATCGGACAGCATCTTTACATTCTCAATGCCTTCTGCACCGCACCAACGTGCTTGAGCAAACGGAAGGTCGACGCTTACCGTTAATACCTCTACACCTTCCAATCCTGCTGCTTCTTCGTTAAAACGGCGGGTCTGCGCTTCGCATACCCCTGTATCAATAGAAGGAACGACGCTGATTAAGCGTACTTTTCCTTTTCCATCCTGCAGTGAATACGGTTGTAACCCCTGTGCTAAGACAGTGAAGTCTTTCGCCGTATCTCCCACTTTTACCTCTTCACCGATGAGCGTCATCGGATTGTTTTTGAATGTGATTGCTCCTTCTCTTTCCATTGCCATGAATAGTCCCTCCAATTCAAAAGTGGGTGTTCTCTTCTATATTTTAGAGGAGATACCTCGAAATTACAACACGTTCACAGTGTTTATAATGAATGTATACAAATGTTATGTACCAAAGCGCCTATATTACCATTCTTATACACTTACATTTTCATACATAAAAAGGTGCTTTTTCCTCTGTGGTTTCGCTTTGTTTTTTTATACATTGAAAAAATAGAGTAGGATAGGAGGACGCTATGAGAAGGACGGGACGCATAGTAGGGATGCTGTTGCTGGGTGGAGGTCTGCTGTTCACACAGGGCTGTGCTGCATTGTTCGCTTCCGGGGAAGAGAAGCAGCGGATTGAGCAGGAGAAGAAGGCAAAAGCTGAAGTAAAGCAATATGAAGAGGCGATGAAGAAAGAAAACGAAGCGTTGGAGAAAAAGCCGCTAGAGCTGATGAAATACGCGGAAGAAGCAGACGCTACATTAAAGGGTGCAGAGTACGAAGAATTTGCGGTGAATTCTTCATTCACGCTCTCCGGTGCAGCTAAAAACCATCAAAATTTCCGTTCAGCATACGCCATGATCGAGATACGCACGGTGGATGAAGGCGTTGGCGGGCGTTCGTTTACATATTACGCACCGCTAACCGAGGGTGCATTTGAGCAGAAGATCCAGCTTTTCAACGGAAAAGGCGACTATCGCGTTACCGTACGACTACCAAGTACTAAACAGGATAACTACTATTATGATATTGCCAACTTTAAGGTGCGTAATGTTAATCCAGCAATAAAGCGTGATATTGAAATGACACCGGCAGGGAAGGAAGCGGCACTCACCATTAACAAACCAGCGGCTGGATTTATAAAAAGCAGTGAATCCTTCGTATTGCAAGGCTCACTAAAGCCGCAGGGAAGCAAAAGCTACATCATGATTGCATTAGAGAAGGACGGCGAACGCTGGAAAAACCTTGTTCCTGTAAAGGACGGCGCTTTCTCAACTGATATCCCACTGTTTTACGGCAAGGGCGTACATAAGGTAACCGTGCTGACACCGAAGCCCGGTAAAGAAGATTATTATGAAAATGCGGCCATATTACGTATCGATAATACGTCAAATAAAATCGCAAAGCCTATTACATTCAGTAAGGAATATCAGGAGCGCGGACTTCAGCTCACCTACCCAAAGGCAGGTGGAGAGGAGACGCAGATGAAATATCGCATTGCCGGCACCATCGATCCGAATGCTAAAGATGCGGCCAAGACCACGCATCTAATCGTTCAGACGAAAAAAGGCGAGGACAAAGCAACCTACTTTATCCCGGTTACAAACTACACCTTCGATGACGAGTTCTGGCTTCGCTTCGGTCCAGGCGATTATGAAGTGACGGTGAATGTACCGGAGATTCAATATGAAAACCGCAACTACTATCGTTTTTTTGAAACGGCTTCATTCGAAGTGAAGAATACGGCGATCGAAGATAAACGGGATTTGCTGCCGTCACGGGGTATCCAATCGGATGCGCCGGAGATTAAGCAGCTTGCCGAACAGCTCACAGCCGGCAAGGCAGACGAACGCGCCAAGGCGCTTGCCATCTATGAGTATCTGGCAAAAACAATTAAGTACGATGTGCAGAAATTCGAGAACGATGAATTTAATTATGATGACAGCGCAATAAAGACGCTGAAGGAAAAAGAAGGCGTATGCCAGGATTATGCGTTTCTCGGCATTGCTCTGCTTCGTTCCATCGATATGGAGGCTCGCTTTGTTGAAGGGTATGCGCGTAGCCGTCATGCCTGGATTGAAGTGAAAGTGGATGGTACATGGCTAACGATGGACCCAACCTGGGGAGCCGGCTATATTCAAGATGGAAAGTTCGTGCCGAAATATGATGCAAAATATTTCGATCCAAAGCCGGAGGAGTTCAAAAAAACACATTCCCGCACCGGTACGGGGTACTAGCCTATAGCATATACAAAGGAGACCTTGTCCGATCTCAAGGTCTCCTTTTCTGTATCGCTAGTTTAGTTTGCTTTTAAGACGATGAATCTGTTCTCTGTTTTCATACGCTGTGTCGATTGCGTACCTGACTTCTCCCCGCATTTTATGTTACCACAAAGCCCTATTGCTTTTCGCTATCTACCTCGCCACTGTCAAGCCGTATAGCTGCGCGTCAGGCATTGCCTTTTTGATCGCACAGCTTGCTTCAGCGATGGTCGTACCCGTGGTGTACACATCGTCCACCAGAACAACAACCGGACACTCCGGAAGAGATACGCCATCCTCATTAGCAAAGACAAAAACATTTCGCATCGCCTGCAGACGCATCACCCGATCTTTTTTACTCTGCTTCTCCGTCGATTTTTTTCTCTGCAAAAGACCGTGTACCGGCACATCCACTCTCTCTCCTAATAGCTGTGCCATCTCCTCTGCCTGGTTAAATGTTCGCTCATATAAGCGTTCCTCATGCAGCGGAATATACGTAATCATGTCCACCTTCATCGCATCGTAGTGTATACGCCAAGCCCGCCATAGGAGATAGGCCATGACTTCTCCTAGCTTGCGATCACCCCGGTATTTATACTGCGCCATGTTCTGCTTCATTTGGTCATTGTATCGAACCGCGCTGCGGGAGTGGAGAAAGGGCTGCTCCTTCCGACGAATACAGTCAATACATGTCTCTTCTGAAGACCAGGGACGTCCACATATCGAGCAAATAACACCGGAGATGAAAGCGAATTGCTGCTCGCACATCTTGCAAAGAACCCTGTTCCCTTCACATAATTGATCTGCCCTGGAATGTGTATGCTGACGAACTTGCTGACCGCATACGATGCAGAGCGGCATGGGTGGATACACGATATCTAACAATCCTTCAAAGAACCGCCGCCACACTTTCATCTCTCATCACTCCTTTACTGTATATATCCCTGCCTATGCGCTAGACGATTCATCTCACGAATCTGACGGCAGGCCGCTTTCATTGCATCGGTCACTTCTTCCGCCATAAAAATCACCTGCCCGTCTGGTGCAGCCGCCGAACGCCCAGCACGTCCGGCAATCTGAACCAATGCCGATTCATCAAATACGGGCGCATCTGCCTGATACACCAATACTTGAATCCCCGGAAGTGTAACGCCTCGTTCCATAATGGTTGTCGTAAGAAGGATCTGCAGCTTGCCTTCTCGAAGCTTCATTACCTTCTCCTCTCTCTTTGGATCAGAGGCATGAACAGCCGCAATTTTTTCCTGCCAATTCGCGCGCTGGATGAGGATGTACTGATACAGTATGGGAAGCTGGCGGATCGCCGCAGCAAAAATAAAGGCAGGAACGTTCTCCTTTTCTACGTAATCCAGGAAAGAAAGCAGGGTTGCGATAGGTTTTTTGGCATTTAAACGATCGTTTAATTTTCGTTCCCGGCACATGCCTGGTTCCGGAAGCAGGTGTCCGTGGTAGCGAACCGGGATTTTGACATGAGGAAGAAAAGCCTTGTGGCTGCTGGGCTTTTGCATGCGCTTCTGATAATCAGAACGAGGAGTTGCTGTTAGATAGATGGTCTTGCCGGGCAATGTCCGGGCACGCTGCACAGCAAAAGACAGCATCTCGTCTGCCGTGTAGGGATAAGCGTCCACTTCGTCAATAATGACGGCATCAAACCAGCGGTAAAAGCGAAGGGACTGATGCGTTGTCGCAAGCGCGAATCCGGCAGGACTCCATTTTTCTTCAGCCGGGGTCTTTCCATGCAGCACGGCCAGAGGATAGCTAGGAAAGGCTCGACGCAAACGCGGCGCCAATTCAAGCACGACATCGCGTCTTGGCGTCGCCCATAACACCCGCCGTCCCCCCGCTAGCAAATAATGCAGCAGCGGAAACATTACTTCTGTCTTTCCAGCACCGCAGACTGCCCAGACGAGAAATTCACCTGCATCATCTCTCTCGTAGAAGGAAAGCATCTCACTGGCAGCCATACGCTGCGCTTCTGTTAACTGCGGATACGCATGAAGCGCCTCCATTGTACTTATCTTTCTTCCACTAGCTGGCGATTGCTGTAATGATGGAAATGTATAATAATTCACACAACAACTGCTGCGCCCCATCGTTATACAACGACGGCAATAGGCACATGGGCCATGACATCGCGCACAGTGTACCACGTGCATATTCTCTCCATCTGCACCACACCGGCTGCAGACGTATCCTTCTCTTGTTATCTGTTCTGCTTGCTTCATACCGATCAGGTTTTTAAGGCGATGAAAAAAAGGGAAAGAGCGCTCTTCCCCCTTCTCTCCCTCTTGTCCGGCTGCTCTCCTTACGGCAGGCATACATGTGATTCTTTGTGCAGCAACAAGATGCCCAAGCAGCGGAGCAACTTGGTGCGCCTCTATTCCATGCTGCTTTAGGGCATGCACAACCTCCTCTTCTCTCAATGCGCGTCCCTGCAATACGCGGCATATGTGTGCAAGTCTTTCATCGTTCATATATCACTCCGAACTCTTTACCGTTTTATCAGCCAGACGAACATATTCCTCTTCCTGCTCAGCCACTCGCTGCCTTCCAGTTTGCTCACAAGCCGGCTGCTCCTTAGAATTTCTGTACAGCCGTATCGATACGATTCCATCTTCAACCAGGTCAAATTCAACCAAATCCCGGGGTCCAATTCCTATCTCCTTCATCATTTCCTTTGGCAAAACCACGCTCCCGTCCTCATCCACCTTAATTTGTGAATTTTTTCTCATGAAAATTCACTCCTTCCCTTCATATGGTTTTTCAGCTCACTCATCAGCTTGTACTATGTATTTCGACAATATCCATTATTTTCCTCTTCATATTTTACATAATTTTCTATATATTCACTTTTTATTGTGTCTGTTTCGACACGAAATTACGTTTGACAAAACGAGGAAGCGGACAGACTGGAAGAAAAGAGGTGAATACATATGGATCATGATATTATACGCCGCACCTACTGCTCTCCTGCGCGGGAAGCGTTTCTGCGGCGAACCAGCAAAGTCATGCCTAATCGTCCCGGCAGCGCTCTCTATATTAACACAACCGATCCTTCCTATTATGAAAAGCGGCTGCGCTGCAACCGTCATGATGTACGTGCATTGTATTGTATCGGACGTAAGTATGAGCGGGCAGGAGCCGTTGTAAAAGCCAGAGAGTATTATGAACGGGCCACAGCAGTTGATCCGTACTATGAGCCTGCAGTTGGAGCGTTACTTATTCTGCGGCGCAAAGAAGAATACAGCAAGCGGCTGCGTGAGGCGAAAGCCATTCGTGAACGAGAAGCTTGTGCAAAAAGAAAACGAGGCCTGTCCTCCTTTCGGGCAATGCAGACGGTAATGATCTCCTACCTCATTATTCTGCTGCTTGTATTCGGTGTTCTCCTTAGGTAAAGAAGAAAAGAGCGAAGCCTGGGACTGCTTTTGCTCTTCTCTGGTATCAGCTTCATGTATGGCGCAAATCCAATACCCACGCTTCCGGGGGAATAGCTGCCCTCTCTAACTCTGCCTGCTCGACCTGCAGCTCAGGCCAGTGACGCCGAACGAGCGCAAGCATCGGGTGCATCTGCTCCGGCAAGGGCGACAGATAGATACGCATGGGAACTCCTTCTACAGCCGACGTCCAAACGGTATGTCGAATAGCGTATTCCAGTTGTTCTTCCGTATTTTCTAATAGAAAAAAAACAGGTAACGGCGCTTTTTTCCTGCGAGAAAGCAAATGCCAGTAAGCGGGAGTGCGATCAAACAGAAGGGCGCCAAACCATATCATAAGCCAGGTGCTGATCAGGTAGATCGCAGCGGTAATGCCTAAAACCGGCCATATCTCCATTGCGCATTCCCTCCCTTTTGTTTTTAGGATATGCGCTAAAACCTGACCATGTGACAGAAATGCGCCCAGCAAAGCGACCGCATAAAAAAGGCGAGCAAGATGCGCTCGCCTTTTTCATGTATTTACTTAGGACAGTTTTACCCAGCCGTTTTTGATCGACATAACAACCGCCTGTGTACGGTCCTGTACATCAAGCTTTTGCAGGATGCTGCTGACATGGTTTTTGACCGTCTTCTCACTGATGAACAGTTCTTCGCCGATCATGCGGTTGCTTTTGCCTTCCGCCATCAACTGCAACACCTCACGCTCACGCGGTGTCAGGGCCAAAATATTGCTTTCTTTATCATTGCCACCCAGCTCGCTCACATCACTGAGCAGGACATTCTCATCATGGCTGTGTTCAATGCTGCTAAGACGACGGAATTCGCCGATCAGCTTACCTGTTACTTTCGGGTGAATGTAAGCTTCCCCACGCGCAACCGAATTGATTGCTTCGATTAATGCGTCAGAATCCATCTCTTTTAATAAGTATCCAGCCGCGCCTGAACGCAGGGACTTGTATACATAGTTTTCGTCATCATGAATCGATAAAATAATGATTCGTGATTCAGGTGCACGCTCTTTGATGCGCTGCGTTGCCTGCACGCCGGTCATCTTCGGCATGTTAATATCCATGAGAATCACATCCGGCTGCAGGTCGCCTGCCATCTGGCATGCTTCTTCTCCATCCGATGCTTCTCCAAGAATTTCAAAGCTCTCTTCCATCTCCAGAATTCGCTTGACGCCTTCACGAAATAACTTGTGATCATCCACTAATAAAATTGAAATTTTTTGGTCCGTCATATTAACCTCCATTAATTAAGGTGTTGTTTGTTCGCTGCTATGATTGTTGTCATTCTCTTGAATACGCAGGGGTATGCTGAAGAAAAGCTTGGTTCCCTTCCCTTCCTCGGATTCGATTTTCATCTTACCCTGAAGCAGTTTAACCCGCTCCTGCATCCCCATAATTCCAAATTGAGGCCGTTCCGCCTTAGTCGACTGGTCGAAACCGACGCCATCATCCATTACAAGGAAGTTCACGGCGTTCTTCTTAAATTCCAGCCGAACTTCCACATGGCTCGCCTTCGCGTGCTTCGCGGTATTGTTCAGGGACTCCTGAATCAGGCGAAAAACGGCAACTTCAATCGAATTCTGTAATCGGCGTTCCGGAGTAAGCAGAGAAAGCTTCGCCCGTACTCCGTGCCGTTTCTGAAATTCCTCTAGATACTTACGAAGCGTAGGCACAAGTCCCAAATCATCAAGAGCCATCGGTCGTAAGTCAAAGATAATTTTCCTTACATCTACCAGACTTGCCCTTGTAAGCTCTTTTAATAACCGGAGCTCGACTTTTGCTTCGTCAATTCGATTCTGATTCAGCATTCTCTCAACAATCTCACTCCGCAGAGTGACATTTGCCATGGACTGGGCAGGACCATCGTGAATATCCCGGGCTACCCGCTTGCGCTCTTCTTCCTGCGCCTGGATGATCTGAATGCCAAGAAGCTGCTGCTGCTGCGCTGACTCCAGCGCAATGCCTACTCGCTTCAGATCTCCCTGGAGGTAGTTTAGCACAAGCCCCATCTGAGAAATCAAGTTTTCCGATTTCTCAATGGTGTGCAATATGTTCCGGTGGCGGCGCTCCAATTCATCTCTGCGCTGCCTAAGACGCAGTTCCTTATCTCGTGATAAAGATAGTTGAATCTGCATCTGACTAGCCTCTTCATATGCTTCACGGATATCAGATTCACTATATTGCCGAAAGCTGCGGCTGATGCTAGCAAGCTTCTGGCGCGCTTGCCTTGCTCTCAGCTCTAGCTGGTCCGTCTGTGTAATCACCCGTTCAATCTCATCCTTTAGGGCTTCCAGTTCGAGGCTGATGTGATTGCGCTCTTTATGCGCATTTTCCGCAATGTCAAATATCTTCTCTTTGCTTTGCTCCACGGATGAAACCGTTCGTTCCATGATTTCATCTAAGGCGTGGATATCAATATTCGCCTCGGGCATGTACATCCCCTTCCTTACCATTAGCCAATAAGTACCATCCCAATTGTTACCTTCTACGCTTCTCTTCCATTAGTTTTCTTCTTCTTGATCCTCTTTATAGGTAAGGAGAACAAAAACTCATTACCTATTGTACCATTCATCCCTACTAAACAAAACAAGACCCACACACTATTGAAGTGGTGGGTCTTAATTCCTATTTTATTAGCGAGCGGCGTATTCTGATGCTTCTTTCTTAAGAATTTCCGCCTTATCTGTTTGTTCCCATGGTACATTTAGGTCATTGCGGCCAAAATGTCCATAAGCAGCTGTGTTTCGATACATCGGACGACGCAAGTCAAGCTGCTTAATAATGCCAGCCGGGCGAAGATCAAAATGCTTGCGAACAAGCTGTACTAAGATCTCTTCATCCACTTTGCCTGTGCCGAATGTGTCGACGCTAATGGAAACAGGTTGTGCTACACCAATTGCATAAGCCACCTGAACTTCACACTTCTCCGCAAGTCCTGCTGCTACAATGTTCTTGGCCACGTAACGTGCCGCGTACGCGCCGGAACGGTCTACCTTTGTCGGATCCTTACCGGAGAACGCACCACCGCCGTGACGAGCATATCCGCCATATGTGTCAACGATAATTTTACGTCCAGTTAATCCGGCATCCCCCTGCGGTCCGCCGATAACAAAGCGGCCTGTCGGGTTGATGAAATACTTCGTGCTCTCATCAAGGAATTCCGTTGGAACGATCGGCTTGATTACATGCTCTTTCAGATCGTTCTGGATCTGTTCAAGCGTAACGGCCGGATCATGCTGCGTGGAGATAACGATCGTATCTACACGAACCGGTTTATCTCCTTCGTATTCAATCGTTACCTGTGTTTTTCCGTCTGGACGAAGGTAAGCGAGTGTGCCGTCTTTGCGAACTTCAGCTAAGCGGCGTGACAGCTTATGAGAAAGCGAGATCGGCAGCGGCATAAGCTCTGGTGTCTCGTTGCAGGCAAAGCCGAACATTAAGCCCTGATCCCCCGCACCGATCGCTTCGATCTGCTCGTCCGTCATCTGACCTTCGCGTGCTTCAAGGGCCTGGTCAACACCTTGTGCGATGTCAGGAGATTGTTCATCAATAGAAGTTAGTACTGCGCACGTATCTGCATCAAAGCCGAATTTGGCGCGCGTATATCCGATTTCACGAATGGTCTCGCGAACAACTTTCGGAATGTCTACATAGCAGCTTGTTGTAATCTCGCCTGCTACAAGCACCATACCTGTTGTTACGGATGTCTCCGCCGCTACACGAGCGTTCGGGTCTTTTTCAAGAATTGAATCGAGAATTGCATCAGAGATCTGGTCACAAATCTTGTCCGGATGGCCCTCGGTAACCGATTCTGATGTGAAGAGATGACGGCCTTTTTTCAGCGCCATATTCACGTACCTCCTTATAAACCATTATCATGGATGGTCTTACCAAGATACGGTACTCCCTTCCCAAACTAGTCGCAAAGCAGTAAAAAAACCTTTTCCATGTGAATACATGCTGGAAAAGGGTCGATTTTACTCATTCTTTGCCCTTTATCTTCCAGAAACAAGTATGTATGTCGCATACCGTTCTGCTGGTTAGCACCGTTCATCGCGTCCGGAAAGCGCAATCATTCACGAAGAAGCTTATATGCTTCGCCTCTACGCCTTCTTTCCGTTACATGATCGCAGTGTGGTTGCCGGGCTTCATCGGGCCAGTCCCTCCGCCTGCTCGGGATACAAGGGTCTTCCGTTCTAGACGAGCATATCTTATTTCTTTGGTCGTGTCAACCGGAAACAAAGCGAATTCCTTTCCTACTTTATGTTCTTTATTAAGTATAAAATACTATACATATTGTTCTTTATAAAGTACAATATATGTAAAGTTCGAAACAGAAATGAGGAAAAGAAATGGATGTAGACTCCTTTCTTCACCCCAGCCCCCACAAAAAAATGTATGAAAAGATGTTTGCGCTCTGCCAAACGAAGCTCGAACTCCTCACCTGCTATCGGGGACTGGTGGGGCAGGTGATGGACGGACATATCCCCTGCAGGGATAAAATCGGAGAAATCTGCACCATTGATGAATCCTTCTGTCATATACGCGATCAGAAGTTTCCCCGCTAAGCTTTTGCCTAACGTATCCCACACCTCGTAATAACAGGACGGCCTTTTCATTATTTTTTCCTGACTCACTACTTAAAACCCATATACTCACATAAATAACGTAGTGTTAGTAATAAAACAAACCATTTTCCAGTTTTCGACAACCTTTTTGTTTTTTATTTGCTATGATTTTCGTAACCGTATAGAGAAAGAAAATCATACGTATTTTATCGAAGCAGGGGGATGCGATGTCAGAGAAAAAAAGGGAGCCACTAGACAATGAATGGATCACTCTGATCAAAGCAGCAAAAGAAATAGGGCTGCGTCCGGAGGATATCCGAGATTTTCTGAGGAAAGGAGCGGTAGCTAAAAGAAATTAAACACTCTGACATAGCTTGTTTGCCTTTTGCATGCAATACAGCATAATAATTTCTGCTTCATTTTGACAAAGTATCTTTTCAGTCCTATTATAGAATGAGATACTTTTTAGAGAACCGGAGGAAGCGGATGATCGGAAGACGGTTGCGGCAACTACGTGTAGAAAAAGGGTTGTCTTTATCTGAACTAGCAGAACGGGCAGGAGTAGCCAAGTCATACATCAGCTCCATCGAACGGGACATACAGAAAAACCCTTCCATACAATTCTTAGAAAAGATTGCAGCGGTTTTGCATGTACCAACTGATTTCTTCCTGCATGCGGATGCAAAACCTGCTGAACAACTGGATGATGAATGGGAAGAACTCGTACGTGAAGCAATGGATTCCGGAATCACAAAAGAGCAATTCAGAGAGTTTCTTGAATTCAATAAATGGCGACTTCATCGAGAAAAAGAGTAAAAGAGCTGTGCTACAGGCTCCTTTACTCTTTTTTTGTAGACAAGGAAGCACTCAAGATAAGACGCTTTGGTGCAGGTCCTACATAGCTGAATGGATAACATGTAATCAAGGTCAGCACCGAATCATTCTCTCTTAGCGTAAGGGACCGATCATCCTCTTCTACAATTCTACGGCTCTTGACCTTATATACATATGTGCCATCGAGCGTCTGAACGCTCACCTCATCGCCGATGCCAACCTCCCCCAACTGCCGGAATACGCCATCCCGATGTCCGGCCAAAACAGCATTGCCTCTCGCTCCCGGCATGACACTTTCTTTAAAATGTCCCACGCCTTTTGCCAAATCCCCCATTGATGTTCCTTCTACGATCGGCATTTCTTGATGCAGCGTAGGAATGACGATTTTGCCGATGACCTCTCCTTCGGGAAATACGATCCGGGGGCGAGCTGTACTTCCCTGCGTCTTCTGCTCCTGTATAATGTCAGATCCGCTAAACTGTGCATGGGTTTGTTTTTTCTCCCACTGCTGCAAAGCCCGCTCGGTCATCCATGTCGAGGAGAGAATCTGGAGCACCGAGAATACACCCACACATAGCGAGAGGACAAGCGTGACTGCAGATATGCTTAAAACTACCGTACGCTTCCCCACCTTCTTCCCTCCGCTTCCACTTATTTCGGCCTCCCCGCTCTCCATAGACTGAAGCTTGATATCATCATCGCTCCCACGCTGAGCAAAAGAATATTAAACCAGGGACTTGCCGTATCCGGCAGTGGAATCCCTGTAGCAGCGGCAGGTGGATTTTTTACGCCCGTTTGTGGAGGAAGATCTGGGGTCGCGGGCGTAGGGGTCTTGATTTCCGTTATCTGTGGCGTATCGGTTGGCGGGATAATGGGACGATCCGTAATCCGTGTCTCTTCTATTAGATCAGGCTTCGTACTACTATCATCTACGGTACTCGGAGAATCACTGCCGCGATCACTTCCCGAATCTCCGTCTCCGCCCGTCGGCGGCTCAGCCGGATGATCCGGCTTCGTACCTGCTGTAGCTGCAAATACGAACAAATAGACAGCACTGGCCCCCTGATATTCGTTGCCCGCTTCATAAGGAAAGCCAATCGTTACCTGAAGAGCCTTCTCCTCCCCCGGTCGCAGCTTACTCATAGGAAAGCCTGCAAAGCGGTTCAACAGCCCCTCATACAGCGGCTGCCCTCCCTCCTCCACTTTTAATGTCAGAAGTCTATAGAAATCCTCTCTTCCGCTTGCAAACTCAGCCCCGGAAACATATGTTATTTCCGTATTTCCGTTATTTTTAACAGTCAAGGTGGATGTGACCGTATCGCCCGGCTTAATATTTTTTACATTCATGAATACTTCCGCCGGACTTAGTCCGATGTCTACCGTGATGTTTTCGGCACGAACAGGCTCTATACCGAAGCTGCCGGTCATCCACACAGCACACAACAGCAGGCAAAACAGCCGCATTCTTGCTCTTCGCATCGTGCACTCGCTCATCTCCGGATACGCTCCCTTTTCTTATTCTTCTCGTACCTGCATGAGTTCAAAGCCAAATACTAATGATACCGATGCACCTTCGTACTCCTTCTGCGAACGATTCGTATCGATGAATTGCGCTTCCACTTTCATCTTTTTGGATGTACCTGGTTTCATTACGGTGTTCAGGTTTACTTTGAAGTCCGGTTTCTTTAAGTGGCTGATGTATATATCTTCATCTGAGGCAATCCCTGCTGCTTCCTTAAATAAAGGAAGCGTATCATGTCCATCAATGTATATGTGATGAATTTTGATTTGCGTGCCAAGATCCACTTCTTCGGAAGATACGGACGTAATGGCGGCTAACCGCTGCTCGAACTCACTCTCAGACATGGTAGTCGCGCCAACCGCTACAGCGGAATCGGCCTTCATCTCCGCTGTGCAGGAGGCGATAACAGCCTGCCCGCTCCATGCTTCTCCCTTTCCCGGATGACCGGGGCGCTGCATTACTTTCACCATATATTTTCCTTGCGCACCATTCGGATTACTTCTTGGCTGATACGTAATCGTATGGCTCTGTCCGCTTGTGAGCGGCCCATAGCTGCCCTGCGCCACAATCTTTCCATCCTTTGCGTTTCCTTTGTTCGTGACAGGTACCCAGTATACGTAATAGTCCGCCGCCCCTTTCATATCACGCGCATCACGGCTATTTGTGACAACCGTTCTGATTTGATCGCAATTACCGGTAAGAGCGCCCACCTGAATTGAGCTTTTGTCCCAACTTCCCGCTCCTGGCTCTTCCTCGCCAGGTTCTTCTCCTCCCGGATCTTCGCCATGCCCTGGAGGATCTGGCTTTTTAACGGAAGTAGAATAGTGAGACGTGCGGAGGGAAAGGTAGCCATCTAATGAGCCCACATTCTCTAGATAGAATGTATGATCAAACCTTTGTCCGGGCTGAATGTTATGGACTTTGAACTCCTGTTCCACAACGCTATCATTCAAATTGACATGACCGGCTTCAAATTCTCCCGTCGTCTTCTCTTCATCATAAAAGTGCGCAACCGTGCCGCCTGTTGCCAGAAGCGCGCCAAGCAGCAGCGAAAACAGCATAAGATATAGCTTTCTCTGCAATGATTTCATCAGACAACCTCCTGTTTCCCACCATGATTTTTACCAGGAGGCAGGGCATGGATTCCAGCCTCTGCCTACATTGTGGTGTACGCGCAAATGATAGGAAAAAAAGGCGGGTGATTTCACCCACCTTTTTGCTGTATACGGCCTGCTTATCGTCTTTCGGTTTGTTCCTTATTCAGCTTCTCAATATTGTCGCCATCATTAAACTTCGTACCAGCGAATTGCTGTGCGATGAATTCAAAGTCGATTTTCTTAAATTCATCTTTCATGTATTTGTTGTCCGCATTTTCATTGAATGTTAGGGTGATGCTCACCGGATCACTATCCACCGGAAGGGCCGGCAGGCTGTGATTTGGTGTCGGATCGGTCAGATCTGCCGTTTGCGAGAGCAGATTCAAATCCTTCAATGTGCCATTGTATATATCCCTTGCTAGACCACCCTCTCCGGCTCTTACCTTCACATTGATTTGGCTTGCGAATTCATCAGCCGTATTTACGCCGCCAAGATCAGCATCTCCATTAATGTTCGCGCCGCCATCCGTATAGCCCGCTGCACTTCCGTCGTATCTCACTTTTAAGAATACGTCTTTAATGGAGAGTGTACCGCCGTTTTTCAAGCTAAATTTCTTCTCAATGCTGTCGCCAGGCTTCAAGTTTTTGAGCGCGGATTGATACAAGGCAGACCCGTTGACACCATTGAGCTGAAGATCAAGCACACCGGCCGCATACGAATTGGACACTTTCTCCGTGTCAGTAAATGCCGCCCACGTTCCTCCTCCGATTAATGCAGCGCCCAGTGCTGTCGATGCCATTGCCATGCCAATCTTCTTTTTGATACCCATTATTTTCTCCTCCTTAAATTATGTGCCAGTATGTAGGCGAGTGTATTTTTGAACCTCCCAGGCTCGGTATGCATCCTAGGAAGTAGTCAAACGAATGAAGCGTGCTAGATTTTGATGGTCGCGTCCTTCTTCTCCTTCTCGTCTTCCAGACGGGAGAGCAGCTTCCACATATCAAATACTTGATAGAGAATGATGAAGGCTCCAGGTACCACAGTCAGAAGCAGAATCCCTGCTTTCGATGAGGCGTAGGTGAATACATACCCGAGATAAGGGACTGTGATGTTCTCGTATTTGGCCACAACATTAGCTGCTATAATCGGTTCAGGGTCCTGCGTTTTGTTGTTATCGCCTTTGGTGATAAATTGGAGCGTATTGCCTGAGCCCAGCACTTCTTTAATGCGGTGGGTTACCTTTTGTTCCTGCTCATTGACAAATGTGATAATATCTCCGGCTCGTAAGGTGGAAGGGTTCGTTATCGAGGTTACAGCAATGATCGATCCTGTCTGGAAGGTCGGTTCCATCGAGCCTGACAGAACATTTAGCACCTCATAACCAAAAATGGTCGGTTTGTTGCCCAATAATTTGCTAGAAACCGTAAAGTAAGCAAGCACAAGCAAGATGAGCATAAGGAGTATGGTTATACTCGTGCTGATCCATTTTTTGATTGTCACATTCATCCCTGCCTTTCTTTCCTCTATGGATTGGCAGCTCCGTCGCTGCCTGAGTCTGTATCAGACTGCCCGCTCTCCGTTGTCTCTTTGGCGCCTTCGTCTGAAGAAGAGCGATCTTCTTTCACTTCCGCATCATCACTGTCCCTTTCAGGTTGTGTATTCTCACCTGCAGGTGTGCTGCCTTCTTCCGCTTTGCCTGTATCGGACGCAGGCACGTCTTGGGCTGGAGCGGTATGTTCTCCGTCCGGTTGAGCAATATCCGGTGCCGGTGAAGTACCGCCGCTATGATCCGGCGCCGGGGCGGGAGCAGTTCCTCCCCCTCCTCCCGTGGCTGGAGCAGAGCTGTCACCTGAGGATGTGCCACCTCCACCTGAAGGTACACCTGTACTGCCACCGCCAGGAGGCGGAATCGGCTGTATTGCTTCTGCCGTAGGCAGTACTGTCTGTTCCTTTTGCGCAATCACCCTGTCGGCACGTTCAGAGATTGTCTGAATGCTTGCTATATTTTTTCTAATGGCCGCTGCGGCATTCGCTGCCGTATGCTGCGCCTGTTCAATATCCGACTGGATTTTCATCGCATATTCAAGGCTTTGCTGAAGTGCTTGGATTTTCTTATCCTTATATAGATCCTGCCCTCCGTAATTCTTCTGTGCATCTGCTACTGCTTTCTTCGCATCCGTAACCTGCTGCTCCGCTTCCTCCCTGTATCTTTTCAACTCCTGTATGATCGCTTCGACCAATTGTTCTTGCTGAAGAACAGAGAGAAGTCCTACATCAATAGAAGAAGATTTGATCGCTTGGGCTTCCAAGGCTCCTTGTGCGCTTTCGCAAAGCCTGAGGCGTTCTTCGGCCAGGGCTTCTACGCGGCTTGCTTCCATGCGTGATCTCATCGCTTCCTTTACTAATCCATTCAGCGTCTTCTCAAATACAACGGATGCAATGATCTGTACATCATTCACCTTCTGATCAGAGAAGTAGGCGAGTGCAGGCGATGCATAGTGAGAGATGCTTAAGGAGAGAAGAGAGAATAAACTTACCATCCTGCGTACTCTTCGCTGTCTTCTCTTTCTTCTCAATCTCGCTTTTCTCGTCTGCCTCATATGCCTTCGCCCCCCATCTATTAGTGTTTTTGTTCTTTATAAAGAACAATTAAGATGAGTATACGGTGTGCGTCAGTTTTAAACAAACTTGTATATCTGTTGTTTTTCGTCGTTTACAAAGGATTATCACCGTTTAATTCTTTATAACGCACGATTTCTATATATTTTCGTTCTTTTTAAAGAAATTATTGTTTTGTAAAACGAACGTTTTTCATATTAAAATAGTGTACATCCACTTTTTCTTGTTGGTATCCTGATACAAAGGAGATGCAAATGATCGGGAGACGTATTCGTCACTTGCGCAGGATAAAAAAACTATCCCTCTCTCAATTAGCCAAGCGTGCAGGTGTATCTAAGTCGTACCTAAGCTTTATCGAACGCGATCTCTCAACCAATCCATCCATTCACTTCCTTGAAAAGATCGCAAACGTACTGGATGTATCCGTCAATTCCATGCTTAGATCCGAGGCGGAAAATACGAAAGAGGCAGATGTAGAATGGCACGAATTAACGGCGGAGGCCATCTCTTCAGGCATCAGCAAACAGGAATTCCGCGCTTTTATTGAATGTAGGAAGTGGAAGAAACAGTCGCATGAGGAGTGAGAAGCGGAAAACACAAAAAGCCTTCCGGTTGAAAAAACAACCGAAAGGCTTTTTGAATGGGTAGGGCTTATGCATTGGACATACGATGCAGTTCAATTTGTTTGCGGAAGCAGTATTGAATGAGCGCTTCTTGATCACGGTTCGCAATCTTTGTAAACCTAACACCGAAGATCATCTCTTCTTTCTTTACATCAGAAGGCAGAATATTAACGATGTCTCCTTCGAACAATATCTCGGTGACCGTATTTTTATCCTTCTCAAAATATAATGTTCCCTTCATGAGTGTTCCTTGTCTCAAATCAGGGTGCGGTGCCGCTGAGAAGCGAAAGCCCCCGCCGCTAATATTATGGGTTGTAAGAAGCATATCGTGTTTTTTTTCATTCAGATTTTCCCGTGCAAAAAGAGCGACACTCACCGTAAAAGAAGCAGGAATCCTAAGGAATCGTCTGCGCTGAATACGGGATATCTCTTCTTTTGGCGGCTTCTGAAGCACAATATGTGGAATGTGTCCCGCCGCTTTCCCTACAACCGTAGTCATGAAAGAGTACATCTCAATCCCATGCTTCGCTTCATGGGTGAACACTACCGCAACCCGGTCTCCATTCATCAAAAAGTGAATCTTATTCGTCGCTTCATCAATAGGAAAATTAATAATAATAGCCTGTTCATTCACATCAAGCACTGTAGCCCGCAGGTACTTTTTTTTGGCACCTTCACCCGTTTCAAGATGTATGGTTTGCGAAAGGTTCGGATACAATTCTCTCACCACTTTCTATTGGATGCATATTCCCGGGGGTTATTCCAATATAATTTTTTGGATTTGTATGAATGGATCTTTATGCAGATCGATATATTCACTGCCGCTTTCGATAATCGGCAATGTAGGATGAGAGGGATGAATGAAACGAACGATCCCTTCTCTGCCATCAGAGAGCAGAACAGGTCTGCCGAGCAGGGAAAGCATCATCCGATGGATGAATACATGCAGCAGCTCCGGGTGCAGCTTGCCAAACCGCTCCTTGTGCATCTCATTCATGACTTCATAGAATGGGATCGCCTCCCGGTATACCCGCTTGGAGGTCATCGCATGGAATACATCCGCAATCGCTACGATCTTGCTAAAGAAATCAATCTGAGCGGATGGAAGTCGATGCGGATATCCTGTGCCGTCTTCACGCTCATGATGCTGTAACGCGACAATGGCGTAAATATCGGGCGCAGCTTTTGTATTCTGCAAGATTTCATATCCGTATACGGCATGTCTTTTTATGCATGCATATTCTTCATCCGTGAGCTTGCCAGGCTTATTCAGGATTTCCTCCGAGATACGTACTTTTCCTATATCGTGGAGAAGCGCTGCAACCGTTAGGCTCGATAACTGCTCACCTGTTAGATTCGTCCATGTTCCGATCATAGCTGAGAGTACGGCAACACCAATATTATGGCGGTATGTATAGTCGTCTTTTTCTAGGAGATGAGAGAGAAGGGAAAAAATATCATGATTGGACGCTAACTGTTGTACGGTAGGTGCCATGACGTCTTCGATTTCCTGCAATGGAACCTGATTGCTATCCCGTGTAAATTCAAAGATTTCCTTCATCTGTTCTGTGGCTTCCCGTATAATCGATTCCTCTTGATTGATCGTATCTTCTTGTCTGAGGAAAATACGGTTTCTGACCAACAGTGTAACGTGATCCTTTTGCAGCAGTGTGCCTTTTTTCAGCAGACAGACACCGTTGTACGCCACAATATCTTCCTTTACGATTTTCCCAATCAAATTATCGATCATCTATTGCTCTCCGCTTCTCCTTTCACCCTCAATCCTCTCTGCAAGCAAACATATCACCTTATAATTTCTAAGTATAATTTTACCATGATACACTTAAACATCAAGTGCTAAATACCTATAAAACAATATACGCATAGGGATAAAAAACAAAAGATGCAGGACTTATGATTCCTGCATCAGCGTATCAAGCTTACGGAGTACATCGGCCTTTATTTCCTGCAGCAGCGCTTGCGCTTCTTCCATCGATGCGGCCTGCATACCAAAATAAAATTTCATCTTCGGCTCTGTACCGGAAGGACGAAGGCAGAACCATCCCCCACCTTCAAGCATATATTTCAGCACATGAGCAGACGGAAGCGTAAGACGCTCATCTCTTCCCTCACCGATCCATGTGCGCACCCCTGTACTGTAATCTTCTATCGCAGTGATCCGCTTGCCCCCTGCCTCTGTCGGCGGCTCATTGCGGAAAGCCTCCATAATCGCCCCGATTTTTTCCAATCCTGCTTTGCCTTTGAGCGTGAGCGAGACGAGGTCTTCTAGATAATAGCCGTACATGCTGAAAATCTCCAGCAAGCCTTCGTACATCGTCATTCCACGCGACTTATAATAGGCTGCCACTTCCGCCGCCAAGAGACAGATCTGTACCGCGTCTTTATCCCGGACATCATCACCTGCAAGATAGCCATAGCTTTCTTCATATCCGAACACAAACGTATGACTGCCTGACACCTCGAATTCCTTGATCTTCTCCCCAATGAACTTAAATCCTGTCAGCGTATCCATCGTCTCCATGCCAAATGCTGTGGCAATCGCGCGGCCGATCTCTGACGTTACAATCGTCTTCAATACCACGCCATTACTAGGCAGCGTTCCTTGCGCCCGCTTCTGCTCAAGCAGATAATGCAAAAGCAGCGCCCCGGTCTGGTTGCCGGTCAGCACCACGTAATCTCCGGCTGTATTCTTCACCACTACACCCACACGGTCCGCATCCGGGTCCGTGCCAAGCAGCAGATCCGCATCAAGACGCCGTCCATATTGAATCGCCAGCTCAAACGCCGCATGTTCTTCCGGATTTGGAGAAGCGACCGTCGAAAATTCGGAATCCGGCTCCTCCTGCTCTGCCACAACGGCCACCTGCGTACAACCAAGCGCTGCAAGTCCTTGGCGCACAAGCCGATTCGATGTGCCGTGCAGTGGCGTAAATACGATCTGTACCTTATCACCCATCTGCCGCAGCAGCTCAGGGTTCGGACTCAGTGCACATATTCTCTCCATATAGGCGTCATCGACTTCGGTGCCGATCCTATGCAGCAGTCCTGCCTCGCGAGCGGCTCGCTCCTCCATCACATCAATGGACAATTCATCACGTATTTCATTCACGTACGCCGTGACAGCATCCGCTTCTAATGGAGGCAGCTGCCCCCCATCCGGACCGTATACCTTGTATCCGTTGTATTCAGGCGGATTGTGGCTTGCCGTAATCACGATGCCCGCATATGCGCCAAGATGACGCACAGCAAAGGACAGCACCGGAGTAGGCCGAATATCATCGAACACATACGCAGGAATACCATGCCGATTGAATGTTAAGGCCGCTTCTAACGCAAATTCACGCGATTTGCGGCGTACATCATAGGCAATGGCTACGCCTCGCCCCGTCGCTTCTCTGCCTCGTGCAGTCATATAGCGCGCCAGACCTTCTGACGCTTTCCGTACTGTATAGACATTCATTCGATTTGTGCCTGGGCCGATCTCGCCGCGCAATCCTCCGGTACCGAAAGCAAGGTTACGATAGAAGCAATCTTCAAGCTTCTCAGGATAAGCGGTCAAAGCGCTCAGTTCCTTTCTCACGTCTTCCGGTAAGTCAGGATGGGATAACCATTGCTCCGCTTTCCGTCTCCACTCCATCTGCTGCATCCTCCTTTTTTTCTACGAATCGGTCGTCTTTTTACTATTATATGTTATTACGCTTATCGCTACATAACGAAAAAAAGCGAAGGCTATTCGTATGCCTTCGCTTTCTGTATTCACGTATGGATTGGCTCTTTTGCTATCGTCACTGAATCGTGTAGCTTCCCCGAATCATCACGTATGCTGGGCCTTTCACGATTTTTAGGCCGCGCGAATCATTCTGCGGCAGCAGCAGATGATGATTCGCAGGGACGGATTGCCCCTTCGTAATATTGGTTCCTGAAGTTAAATCCGGCAGCCCGTATCCGTCACCAGCCGGTGTATGGGCGGTCGCCTTGCCCGTCCGCAGAATGAGTTCGGTACCGGCATAGCCGATTACAGTCTGTCCTTCCTCTACCTTCTCAACGACAAGCGTAGACGAGCCTGCTGGCGCTGTCGGCTTCGTATCCGAACCGGAATTAGATTTTATCTGACCCAAAAGCTCCTGCTTAACTTGTTCCACATAGCTTTTTGTTACAACCGGATCCATATCAGAGCCAGGATCAGCCGGCGCGGCAGCACCTGTTGACAGCGTGCCTACGACCAATGCCAAGGCCGCGCCAACGACCCCGTATCCCCACTTTTTCATGTCCTTTCCTCCCCTAAGCGTGTTTTCTCATTATAGTATAGACGTACCAGGACAAGAAATGTTGTGAAAATATAAAAAGAGCGGCAATTGTCTCCCGCTCCGATACACCCAGATGTTTTGCCGATCTGGCCTTGACGATATACAGCGGCTGTATAGCCGCCTTGTAAGAAAAGCTTGATCTTTATTTTACATGGACGAGGATCGTGTTGCCCCGCTGTTCTACATAGATGGATGGGAAGTCGCTGTCCAGCTTATCAAGCGCCACCCATAGGACTCCCTTTTCATTGCGTACGTACGTATTGTTTTTAGTTGAATACTTGCGCATCGTATCACCGGAGTGCAGCACTGCCTGCTGCCGCGCATTATCCCAATAGATCTGGTAGCCATATAATCCGGCAAACGGACGCAGTGCGATAAACCACTTATCACCGATCTTCTTGGCGATCGTCTTCCCTGCTGAGAATCCCGCCACACCGGCGGTTCCATTTGGATACAGATGCAGTGCGGTAGAGCCATGCAGATACGTGATCGCCTTCAGCAGCTGAGCATCCGAATCTTCCACGATGATATCCGGTGTAATGCCCTGGCCGTTGATCTTACGCAGCTTCGGCGAGAAGTATTCCTCCACCGTCAACTTCAGAATCCCGCCCTTCTCAAGCGGACGCAGCTCCTGAACCACACCTTTGCCGAATGTCTTCGCCCCGATCAGCGTACCTATCTTATGGTCCTGCAGAGCACCCGCCAGCACTTCCGATGCGCTGGCCGTATATTCATTAACCAGGACAGCCAGCGGAACATCCGTACCGCCCGATTTCGCGGCAACCTCTGTCTGCTTGCCTGTGCGGTTCTTTACATTGACGATCAGTCCTTTATCAATAAACAAATCCGCAATGGCAATGGATGCATCAAGATAGCCGCCTCCGTTATCCCGCAGATCAAGGATCAACCCCTTCATGCCGTCGCGCTTTAGCTTGTTCAGGTGCTTCTCGAATACTTCCGCGCTATTTTCAGAGAAGGTGTAGAGCGCGATGTAGCCGATTTTATTATCAAGCATCATGCTATCGACCGGAGAATACTGCATGATCTCCCGCTGGACAGTAATGCTTTGCTCCTGTCCGCCCCGCTTGATGGCAAGCGTAATACGAGAACCCGGCTCTCCCTTCATCAGCTCTGCGGCTTGATCTGCAGGCTTGCCGGCCATCTGTTTACCGTCAATGGCGATAATCTCATCTCCTGAGCGCAGTCCCGCTCTCTCCGCTGCCGACCCTTCATAGACACTGTCAATGACAAGCATATCGTCCTGCTGCTGTATGTAGATGCCAATCCCAGCGAATGTTCCCTCTAACTCATTATAGAACTCTTCGAATTCTTTCTCTGTAAAGTATGTAGTATACGGATCGCCCGTCTCATCCAGCATCCCCCGGATCGCTCCGTCTGTCAGCTGTCTGATATCGAGCCGGTCATTCAGATGCTCTTCCATTACTTTCTTCATGACTTCATGAATACGTGCTTCCTGGTCGGCATACGGATACTTATCAGCTCCACCAGCTGCACTTTCTGCCGCTTGGACAGGCAGAGCGACACCGGCCATACTTGTCAGCAGCACACCTGAGGCAAGCCATTGTTTTATTCTCTTTTTCACGTTATTCAACTTCCTCTCCGATATTGAAGCACGGGAATGAGCGACTTCACTCACTCCCTGTAGATCCCCATCCAGCATCTACTCTATGTTAGATTCGATATACACAGGTCGATATCCTTTTTTTTCCTACTAATATATTGCCAATGCGGCAAATACCTTGCGCCGCATCCACTGCCGATTCATCTGCTTGCCATCCACCACCAATTGGGAAGAACGTCCGCCGTCCAGATTGAGTGCTGTACGACATCCGAGTCGTCTCATATGAGCGGCAAGTTCTCTACATGTCAACCCAGCAGGCCTACCATCCGTTACTGCTAGAATCATATGCTCCTCCGCAATTCCGATGGCTGTACGCGGATGCGACTCGGCGGCAATGGTCGCCTCCATCTGTCCACTCGCCAAGAGATCGGGCAGGAGAAGCGGAGAGGATTCCAGCGCCCAGCGCATGGATAGGAAGTCTGCAATTTTTTTGCCTTTTTCCGTATTGATGTTCACCTGTCCCGTCTGGTCACAATAGACGAAATATCCGTTCAACGAACGCTCTATCACTGTCCCGTCACTGTACTTCATCCCGGAGATAGAGTAGCCTCCCTCCAAATGAAAAAAATTCGCGTTCACCATACTTATCGGCAGATCGGCTCCTTCTTTTTTCAAACGATTGTATGTATGAACGAGAAGTTCCCCTTCCCGCAGGCACGGAATCAACTCCATCCGTCTTTTCTTCTCGACTTTTACAATATGCAGCCCGTCCTCTTTCCAGTACTCTAGCAACGTCTACTCCTCCCTCCAAGCAAAATGAACAATAGTTCTCGCTTCCTTCCTCTCTATCCTACCCGGCATGGCAGCCAATTTCCACTCACAAAAAATAAGGACAGCACGAAATGATTCATGCCGTCCTATCTTCTCATTCATTTATTGTCCTGCTGCTTGGCCTCCAGTCTCTGGCTGTGCAGGAGCAGTCGGTGTTGTATCATTATTTAACTTCGTATTTTCTATCGTATACGTATTGCCTTTTTTATCGGTTATTTTAATGACAGCCTTGGTTGGAACCACTGTTTTCTCACCTGTCCATTGACCATATGTCCAATGGTTATCCGTGAGTTTTCCTGCAAGATCAAAACGCGTGGAAAGCTGCTTTTCACTTCCCTTTTCTGAAAACATCCGGTCCTTGCTTGTGTTCGTCACAAGCAGCTTATCCCCGTTATACAGACTTACTTCAGCTTTTGCGACCTCGCTTGCAGGGAACTTCTTCAGCTCAAAGCCCACATTATAGCCATCTACCGCATCGGTTTTCACTATGCTGAAGTCCTGTGCCGCTACATACTCCGCTGCTGCCTCCCCGGTATAGTCCTGCGGTACAATCGGTTTCGTATCACCGGTTAGCTTCGTATTTTCCACTGTATACGTATTGCCCTTTTTATCAGTTACCTTGATGACGGCTTTGTTCGGAACATCCGTCTCGCTTCCCTTCCATCCGTCATATGTCCAGTAGTTGTCCTTGAATGCTCCCTTCACATCAAATGGGGAGGAGAACTGTTTATAATCAGGGTATTCACTGAACAGCTTGTCTGTACTCGTGTTAGTAGCAAGCAGCTTATCATCTTTATATAGGCTGATCTCTGCCTTTGCGATCTCGCTAACCGGAAGCGCCTTCGTCTCAAAACCGACCGTATAGCCTTTTACACTGGCATCATTTCGTACACTGAAATCCTGCGGCGCAATATACTGAAGCGCCACATTTCCATTCAGATCACTCGTATTGATCGTACCTGTATGCTTCGCCACAATATGATCCGGCGCACCGTACTTCTGATCCACATCAACTGCGGTAAGCGTCAGCGAACGCTGCCCCGGTACGGCGATCACATAGACGTCCGTTACCGGCTGCGTCCCGAGCGTAAAGCCTTCTGCAGCTCCCCAGCCTGTCTGGTTGATGTCCTTCCAGTTGCCTTCACTGTCTTTTGCCCATAGCTGTACGCCTTCCGCCTTCGGTGCTTCAATCCGCACCTTTCCGTCATACGCTTTTCCGTTCTGCTGACTCACAGCAAGCCCGATCTTCACAGGGGTCACACCAGGGAATACGTCCGCAGGGTTCGTATTTTTCTCAGGGGCCGCCTTCAGCAGCTCACCCGCTTTGACATTCGTATCCAACCCTTTTATATCAAATGCATAGGTGTGATAGGAACCCGATTTCTTGATCTGTGCAGCCAGATTAACCGCCATGACCGCCATCTCCTGGCGCGTCGCCGTATCTCTTGGACTAAAGTAATTATTATAGCCAACCATCAGACCGGATTCGATCGCTGCCTGCACATACGGCTTCGCTACCGGCCAGATCCGCTCCTTATCCTTGACGCTTAGATTGTCGCCTTTGTCTTTCACATCCATTTTTGCCGCTTTTACGAGAATAATAGCCAGCTCCTGACGCGTAATCTTTTCATCGGGATTGAATTTTCCCTTCTCGCGTCCCACCATAATTCCGGCTTCCTTTACCGCTTCAACCTCCTTGATTCCCCACTTTTTCACATCACTGTAAGAGGACTCACCCTTATTCGGCAGCTCTAACTTCAGAGCGCCGGAGATAATGATCGCTGCTTCACGACGGGTAAGATTGTCCAGCGGACGGAACGTGCCATCCGGATATCCGCCAAGCCATTTCATCTCTTTTGCCTGCACGATCTGCTCTCGCGCCCAGGAGGCAGCCTTCCCTATATCCTTGAATGCCGGAGCCGCAGTCTGCTCGACCGCAGCGGAAGTTCCAGGTGCTTTCGTGCCATCTTCAGCTGCCCATACTGCACCTGGCGTTACTACCATTGAAAGAGCTACAGTGGTTGACAATACTTTGTTGAGTTTTGCTTTCACTTTTTCCTCCTCCAGTACAAAATAGTAGGGTATGAAACTATTTAATTACAATTCATACCTTACCACCGCATCTTTGTCATAACTTGTCGAATTTTCTATTAATCTCTTCTTTCTCCTAATTCGAATCCAACGGCCTATGCACTCACTCATTTTTTCTCTCCTATCACCTACGATTTTGTACTCATTCATAGAAAAGCGGTGAATGCAGGCAAACGCACCACCGCTCGATCATTAGCTTTTTCTTTCTGTCTCTGCTATCAGACGAAGCTTCCGTAATGCCCGCTGCTTCTGTTTCTTCACCCGTTCATACGGTACGCCCAAGCACTCCGCTACTTCTCGCAGCGAGAGCCCATGCCTAATATGCAGCGTCAGACACCTTGCCTCTTCCATGGAGAGCGGTTCCATCCACGCCTGCCACATGAGATTCTCTTCCATCTCGTATGCGTCCATGCCGACAAGCGTATCTGACCAATTCTTCGCCTCTTCCTCCGGTACTATCTGTGCTGATGGCAGGCAATGCCTCTCCTGCCACCGCCGCTCTCTCGCATACCAATTCGCAAGCCCCCCTCTCATCACAAGGAACAGGTACGAAGACAGCGCCATTCCTCTGTCGGCATCATACTGTGCAAGCCTCTTCCAGCACGCAATACGTGCCTCCTGCTTCGCCTCATCCCGTAATGGACCCGGAGGAAATCGGGAAACACACTTGTCAATCCAAGCATCATACTCCGCAAAAAAGCTTGTCCATTCCCTCTCTTGCATCCTTCTTCCTGCTATCTGCAGCGACCGGTCCTGCGTAGATTACGCGCACCCTTATCTTACTGGCTTTTCGGCTTATGCACAGGGAAGTATCTGTGGATACGAAAGACGAATGTACTTTTTTTCACATAAAAGAAAGGCCGTATGTGAAGATACGTACAATGCTTGGTCTGCTATCCTTCGATACATAACAATTACATTACGTAAGATCCGGGAGTCTCATTAGATAACGGTTCCGCAGGTGCTCCGCATTGCGCAGCTGCCGTGTTAACTGCCTGCGTGAAGCAGTTAGTGCAAACGATTGCCCCCCTTTCAGAAGCAGAGTACAGGAGAGATTATCTGCGTTGACTGTGTACGTCTCGATTGATGAACGATACGTATAAACGGTACGGTGTGAAGGATTGCCAAAGAGCGGATAGTGAAACGGAATGAGAACCATCTCCGGATGCAAAAGCAGCGGCGGATGCTTGCGCTGTCCAAGCGTCTCATAGGCGAACCGGCGCACCAGCTCCTCATCAATAAGAAATGCCTTGATTAATTGCTTACAGAACTGTGAAACCGTACAGCCCGTATAATACACCTCCGCCCCGATATACAGGACCGTCACTTCTCCAATTCCATGCAGCTGTCCAGGATGAAATAAATGTCCGCGCCGCATAAACAACTCTTCTGCTTTGGCCTTCTCGATCAATTCAGTCATACATTTCCTCCTTTTGATACAAATTGTAGAATAGTCTCTACACTTGTATTATATTAGTATTTTTTGTAAAAAACGGATGTTTTCATCGCAAGTTTCGAGTTTATTTTACAAAAAAACCCCTTCCGTCCATATCGACGAAAGGGATGCTGTGCATATCTATCATTTATATTCTAATAAGTAGTCAAATAAGTCTTTGCGAATCGAGGCAAATCGGTCATCAAGCTGAAGCAGCGCCGCATCAATTCCCCCAATGCCATCATATACAAGCATGCTTGGTTTATTGGCTCCAAATTCTCGGCCACGATCAATATACGCCTTCAGATACGGCGTATTCTCAGGATCCTTGCGCAGACTCCAGTTCCACTCCAGCATCGTTCCGCCGCCGGTCTCCCGCGCCATCGTATAGGCCATCCCCAGCATATCTACGCCGCGGAACTTCTCGCGCCCGTCTTTAAAATAGTAATTCGGCTGGAACCAGGCGAAGTCAATCCCCATCGTCTTCCACTTCTCCGCATTCGCAGCGCCTAAATACGGCGCCCAATAGAGCTTATATCCCTTCTGATGAATGAGGTCGGCCACCTGGGTAACCACCTGCTTATTGCTGTCAGGGATACTCTCCTGCGTCCAATAGAAGCCTGCTAGACGCAGCCCTTCCGGCTTCGCCTTCTCCCAATTCGCTACCGCCTTCTCGATATACTGCCGATGCACTTCGAACTTACCGTCATTCACAAGCGGAATGTTCTTCTTCTCCACCGGATAGGGAAGTGCAAGAATCACATTGATCGGCTGCTGATCGCCCATCTGCTTCTGTGCTGCAAGCGATGCCTTCGTCAGCGTCTCGATATGATCGCCCGGCTTATATATATCATCAAGATAATCAGTCAGGGACGGCGAGTCACCCACCGCATATTCCATCATGTTAAAGCCGCGCTCAACCATCGCCAGCGGTGCAATAATAACCGTCTCAAACATACGCTCCTTCTCACCGCGCACATCTGTCACAAACCGCTTCGCCAGCGTCTCCACTCTCGTCGGCGGAGGCGTCATGAACAGCGCGTGACCCAGTTCGCCGTTCTCCACGGTCTTCTTCTCCGTAAAACGTGTATATACGGACTGCACCTCTCCGTTGGCCGCATACAGCCAGTGGAAGCGTCCATTCTGCTCCACTTGATACCAGTTGCCCATCCGCGCATAGGCCACCGTCTCACCGGCATGCTGCCATGTACCGGTACTGCGTGACTGTGGATTCGGATACTGATACAGCGGCAGCGCCTCCTGAATGTTTATCCGCTTCACATCAAGCGCCTTTGCTACATAGCCTCCATCATCATACAGCCAGCCCTCACGCTCACCGACCTTGACCTTGTACCATGTCGTACCCTGCTGCTCTACCACTTGAATGCGCTGCGGTGCAAGCGCCGTCACCTTCTCTGATTCCGGATCTGCTTCCTTGTAGACCGGAAGCGGATGATGCAGGTACATATAGTTCTGTGACGAAGGGATGACTTCGCCCTTCAGCTTCGGAACCTGGCGGGCATACACCGTTCCCGGTGCCTGCTTCACCCATACCTGCTTCGGGCCATATTGGATAAGGAACCAGTCGCCTGTTCTGTTGAGCGGCTTAAGCGGCATGTTCTGAGCGACGATATAGCCTGCCTTCTTCTCCTCTTCCTTCGGCTCCGCATAAGCATACGCATTGCCCAAGAAGAACAATTCGTATCCTGTCATATCTACCTGCGGCAGCGGCGGTGGCGTCTGTACCGGCGGCACAGCAGCCGGCTGTACGGTCTGCTTCGGTGCAAGACCCGGCTTCTCTGCGGCCAGTACGCCATTACCTCCTCCAATTTCCCCAACAGCCAGTATACATAGCGTACAAGCTACGACCTTTGCTATGCTTTTTTCTCTCTTTCTTCCCACTTCACTGATCTCCTCTCTCGTTGTTATGTATGCAAAATATCCTACCTATACTACTCTTTCCTATATTTGGCTTGGAGTCAAGCCTTTATTGTGTAAAAAAAAAGGATGTGCGCCATATGACACACATCCCTTTATTTTGAGTTTCACTTCTCTATTAATGCCCATTCCTCTAATGAATCGCCTGCAACTTGTACCGACTCTTTAGGGAATAGCAACGTATAAGGCGATGCAGAATGCGGTGGCAGCTCGATATGCGAAAGGTCAAATGTGTGGGAAGCGAGTTCATTTCCCTGCGCGTCTACCAATGCAAATACAGTGTTATCCTCTAGATATACGGCTTCATCCCGATCATTGCGCAGCGCCACCATCGCATCAATCCCGCCATCCTGCCGTACTGCGGCTGATAGCCCGAGGATATGTACCATTCCTTCCGTCTGTGCCAGTGCCTTCTGAATCCCTTCCATGACTTCACTATCTACCTGCTGGCTCTGCTGCTGCCACGATTGATCTGATGTCTCGAAGTTGAGATCTGTTATGCGTGTATGTGTTTCTCCACCCTTCATGTAGAAGGCTACATGCCAGGCCGACAGATTACCGTTGCTTGTAATAAATGAAGGATACGGGAATACGGAACGCCACGGAACCATACTATTCTGAGGTATACGCATCGCTTCATCCAGCTCAAATACATGATGAGCAAGCAGCTTACCGTCCGCATCCTTTAATACGAGCGGCAGCTTATCAATGGTAACATCATCAGCCATCGTATTCCGTATGAAAGCCTGCACGGAAAATCCTTGAAACTCCTGCTTCAGCTTAAATCCATCAATCGCCAATACGCCCTGTTCAATCTCCGGCAATTCACTAGAAGCAAACTGCAGCACATATATATCGTCCTGTTCGAATGATGGTCTAACTGACTCGGGAAAAACAAGCTGCATACGCGCTGGCTCTTCTACGGCGACCTCTTCTTTTATTTCATGTATTTCTTCCTGTATAACAGGCTGCTCCTGCTCTTCTTTATTACGGTTGGAACGCCACTTCTTCAAAATTGAAATCATTCTTTTTCCTCCTAAACGGTATAGCTTCTATTATATAGTTTGACCAAGCATAACAAAAGAAGTTGCTTACAATTACAGCCTTAACATCTTATCACTTTTTTCCACGTCGTACACCGCCAAGAACTGAGGCAAGCGGTGTAAAGCTAATCAGATATGTCATACACAGTGTAATCACTATCGTCGCCAGGGACAAGCCAATCATCCCCAGGCTACCGTCCCAGAAAGTATCCTGCCCGTACCACCTCGGCCATAGGCGCAGCATCGTCAATACAAACGGATGCAGCAGGAACACAAGGAATGATTGCGCGGACAGCCACAGGATAAACCCTGGACGCGCTGTATCTGATCGCTTTCTGCTCATGCATACATAATAGAAGAGAAAATAACTCGCAATCGTATACAGTACGACGGTTGGCTTAATGGAAGCCCCGTATGTTCCGGTAACGTGACTGTCTACAAGCAGGAGCAGCACAGCCGTAATCCATACTCCAACAAGCATAATGCCCCTCTGCTTCAGCCGCCTCTCCCAATTCTCCTTATGATGGGCCGTATACATACCCAAGATGAAGAAGAACAGCCATACAGGAAAAATCCGCGTCACATACGGAATCTGTACTCCGATCTTCGTTATGTCATGAATATAGGCCCATGTCTGCGCAAGAAACGTCAAAAGAAAGGACAACACAAGTGCCTGTCTCGGTGCACGCCTGACCCATAGCCTAAGCAAAGGATACAACAAATACAGTTGAAACATGATAATCAAGAAATACAGATGAACAAACGCGGAGCCGTCAGGCAAATACGTTAGCACCGCCTCCCATACGTCCGGCAGAGCCTCCGTTCCCTTCTCCGCCACTACATCACGCAGCTTAAAGCACGTATAGAATACCGTCCAGATCACATAGGGGATAAAAATCTTCGTAACCCGTTTCTTCATAAACGGGCCGTATGCAAGGCGCTCCTTCTTCCGATCCGCGTAATACAGCAGGAAGCCTGACAGAATAATAAACAGCGGAACCGCATAGCGCATCAACTGATTCCATATGAATCCGGCTGTCTCTGTGGTCACATACGGTGCTGTAGTGTGGATCGCAATGACTGAGAGCGCCGCAAATGCTCGTATCTCATCAAATTCATATAAACGTTGCTTCATATCTTTCTCCTTCTTCGCAGCCCTAGCTTCTATACTAAAACTGTATCATGACATTATACAGCCACAAAGAAAAATATAAAAAAAGAAGCCATCCAATGAGGACGGCTTTCTGTGATGTTTATTATTTTGCAGCATAGGCCCATGGCATTTTGAAGGCAAGAACAAGGTTATCGTGCTGTACAGCCAATCCGTGCAGCTTGGCCTCCAGATCCTCTACATTCTTTTTCGCTTCCATGAGCTCGGCCTTCGTATTCAAGCCTACATCAAACTGTGTTTGGGCTAGCTTGAATGCTTGTTCAGCAACAGCAAGATTTTGCTTAAGAGCATCGTAGTTATCTTCGATCTGGCGGATGTTATTGTATAATGCACGTACCAGCATAGAAACCTTATCTTTTGCATCAGAATACTCTAACATAGTTTTATCTACTTCAAGCTCCTTAGAAGAATAAGGGACACTACCTGGAAGATTAAATGTATGCAAATTTAGATTCGATATAGCTACATCAATATTCTTTTCAGCAAGCCATAGCTGTGGACTTTGGTCATTAACCCGGGTAATATATGCTTCGAGATCAACCTCAGGCATCTTTTCAAAAGCTACTTTATCTGTTAAAGTAGGCCTTTCATTTGCCGGAAGCTTAATTAATTCATTCAGCTTTTGATATGCGGTAGTTAAAGCTGTTTCTGCAGACTTTTGCGTTTTTTGTGCTGCAACATACGTTTTTTGTGCACGCTCGTTCTCAAAATTGCTTGCCAATCCATACATATATTTATAATTTGTCGCATTGACCTGTGTATAGGCATTCTCTACAGAGATATCTGCAGCTTTTTTATCTTCAATAGCTTGAAGAATCGTATTATAAGCCTCATGTACACTATAAGCAATCTTGTCTTGTTCTAATGTATATTGACGCTTACTCATTTGCCAACCGATATCAGCTTGTTGGACACCTGCATAGGCTTTAGTAGCATTTATATCTCCGCCACTAGTTGGAGTATATGTTAGGTCACCACCAAGTTTATTACGAACCTCTAAAGAACGTTCAATCTCAACTTCAGCCTTTTGTAAACTATAACTTTTATCAAGAGCCCGCTCAATTGCCTGTTGATACGTAAGTGTAGTAGTATCTGCTGCAAAAGCAGTACTAGCAAATGCAGATGCTAAAAAAGCTCCTGCTAGAAAAGTAGGTAATTTCTTCATTAATAGTCTCCTCCTTAGTGGAGAAAGGATTTTATTGTATATCCATGTTGTAGATGATAGAGAAAAGGACTCCCGATCGGGAGTCCTTTTCAGGAACAATTGCTGATTACTTATTGATGATAACTTCTTGAGTATCAGCTTTCCACTCAACTTTAGCACCCATAGCTACTGCGAAGTGAGTGTAAGGAACCATTACACGGTATCCAGTGTGTTGGCCATACATTACCGGAGCATCAGTTGGGATTGCTGTACCGTTTACTACGATTTCCTTCTTACCTGCAGTTGCAGAGATTACTGTAGAACCAGAGAATACTGTTACAGTTTTAGCAGCTTCATTCCAAACCACTTTCTCAGGAGCTACGTTCAGGCTTGCTGCAACGTGGCTAACCGGTACATACGTACGGTTGTAAACTGCATGTACGTAAGGAGCTACGTCCATTTCTCTTGTCTCGCCGTTAACAGTGTAAGATTTTTGACCGATTTTGAAAACAACATTTTGTGCTGTTGTTTCACCTGGAGCTGGAGTAATTGTATTAGCAAGTACAACTTTTGCTGCACTGCCAGTATTGAATTCACCAGCATCTAAATCGTTAGAATTTCCGCCTGCTTTAGCGGAACTCAACCAACCTTGAGCTGATCTGCTGTTTTCTACTACTGCATCGCCACCAACTTTTGCTTCGATTTGACCTTCTGGAACAGTACGGTCAACTGTCAGCTTAATGTTAGAAAGCTTAATCTTAACCGGCTTAATGCTTTCAGATTTAACCGGAATAGAAAGTGTATTGTTGTTGTTAATGCGTTTAACGTTATTTACATCAACAGCACCGTCTCCCTCAACAACAGCTACAGTAGGAACAGATGCAAAAGTAACTCCATCTGGAAGATCTACTTCAATTGTACCGTTAGAATTTCCAGCTTCAGTTTGCTTTTCAAGCGCACCTTTTTTCGTTTCAGTGATGATTAAGTTAGGAGCATCTTGTGATTGAGCACCGATTTTCACTTTAGAAGCTTCGCCTTCAATAGCTGCTGTTACTGGAGCAACCGCTTTGGCAATTACCAGTTTTTGTTCAGGCACGCCTGCACCACCGATAATGGCTTCGATATCACCCGTCTTATCTCCTTCAACACTTAATTCAAGTTTGAATTCGATTTTTGCTTTAGAAGTATTTCCACCCTTGCTATTCACAGTAAAGCTGAATTCGTTATCTTTACCATCAATTTGTTCAGCAGAAGGAGCAGCACCGCTGAATCCAGAATATGTCGTTTCTTTAATACCAGTAACTTTTACCCAGCTTGGTAGTTCAACATCAATATCACGGTCAGCAATGAATGAACCTGGTACAGATTCTTCAATTGTGATTTTTGCTGTTTTTGTATTTTCATCAAATTTACCAGCAAGTACTTCGTTTACAGCTTCAATTTTGGCGTTAACGCCCCAGTCAGCATATTTAGCTACCACTACATCTGAATCAGAGAAGTCTGTGCCGCTAACGTTAACAGTGATATCCCCATAGCCAGCATCTTTACCAGCTTTAATACCAGGAGTTACATAAAGTGTACCACGGCCACCTGTAGATACCGCATCAACTTCAAGTGTCAGTGTATTGCTATTACCAGTTGTTCCGCTTTTGATTACAGCATTAGCAAACCCGCCACTAGCACTTACAGTAGTTTCATTTGTCCAAGTATAGTTGGAAGGTAATTTCAATGTTACAGTTTTTGTGCCATTCGGAATCGCATCAAGAGCGTTCTCTTCAATGCGGATTACGCCACCTTTACCTGTGCCTCCGATTGTTTCTACAGTTTCAGCTACAGCAGTTGTATTTCCACTACCGATCACCGCGAAAGTGTAGTCTCCGCCAGTAATTGTGCTATCCATAGCATCAATACGAGCTTTCAATTCGCCAGTAGCGCCATTAACTTTTACCATCATAGGTACTTTAATAATATCATCTGTACCTGGTGTTAAAGTAGTAGGTGTAACCTCGATAACTTGCGCGCTACGTTTTACGATAGTCGCATTCGGTGTAGCAACATCTAAGTCAGTTTCATTATCCCATTCAACACCGGAAGGAAGTGTTACACGGAACGTATCGTTTGTTGTAAATGCAATGTCATCTTCCTGAACAATCAAGTTGTTGTAATTCGCACCAGCAGTTGTAGAATCATAGTTGCTAGATACTTTCAAAACTTTATCAACAAGGTTAGAGCTGTTTGCGCTAACCGGTGCTGCAAAAGGAGCAGCTACAGATGCAAGCATTGCAGAAGTAGCAAGTACTTTAAGAGCTTTATTCTTCTTCACGTCTTTTTCCTCCTAAATTTAGGCTAATAGTTTTTTGCGGACAGTTGCATCATTTACTTATCCGGGCCTTACCATATCAGCAAATATGCAACCCGTATTGTGAAGGAACTTTCCGCTTTCATTTGGTTGAGAGTATTGCCTATCTATATCTTGAGTCTCTAACCCCATTATGTACCTTCACCCCCTCTCGAGGGCTAGAGCTCTATATGTATACGTTTTGTAATAAACCTTGAATGAGAATAATATACTAAAAACCTGGTAGAATATACTATTTTCATTCTCACAAAGCACAGTATACAATGGCCTGTAATAAAAGTAAATAGCTTGGGTGTCAAAAAACCTACGACATTGTACTCCATAACATTAGACGTAAATCCCTGTAAAAAGTTGCACTGTTTTTTATTTTTTTCTTTAATCGTCTTTCAGTGCATTTGATTTACAATTAATTAGACGATAAGTCAGTTAAAAAGTTGCTTCTTTTTCAAAAAAAATTTTTTATTGATTACTCTCTTGCAGATCCTCTCTTATTATCGAGACACTAATACCGAATAAAATCCAAAAGATAATAGCTGTACCAATAATAGAGTCATTAAAAAGTGCTTGAACGAGATACGCACACCATGCCAATAACAAACTTAAAACTAGAGAATATCTCCCTTTATTACCTATACTTTTAAACCATTTGATGTGTTCCCATAGATGGCGGACAATAAGCATAAGAAATGCTGCTAAGGAAATAACCCCAGCACCATAGGCAATTCCAAGATACATATTATGTGGTTTATCTACAACTACATTAGAATCATTCAAATTTGCCGCTTTCTCAGGATCATCCTGAGGAAAATAATAAGCCAGTGTATCAAGCCCGTAACCAAGTATTGGCTTTTGCTTAATGAGTTCAATCGTTTTTATCCATTCATATACTCGCCCAGTTCCCGCTCCGGTACCTATTGTAGGTAAATCAAATTCATTAAATTCCTTAACCGACTCTTCAGCAAAAGCTGCCGGAATCGTGAACACTTTTTTTATAGCTGGATAAGGAACCGGCTCTTCAACAGCCGATTGTTTTAAAAAAAAGCCTATACTTTCGTCATATATACGTGGATTGTGTCCATTAAGAATTGTTAAAATCCCTGTAAAGATCATAACAGCACCGATTAACGTTCCTATTGCTTGCTTGCGATTATTAGCAAAAGCACAAGCAGCAAAAATAATAGGAAGAACAACTACAAATGTAAGAAATCCACTTGTTGATAAGGCAGTTAACAACATAGCAAAAGAAATACTAGCAAAAAACAGATTCACGACCTTCGATTTTTTACCTTTATCTAGAGCGGCTTTCGTCAAAAACAAGGCTACAAGTACACTCGAAATCCCACTTACATAGTTCGGATTATTAAGAGTACTACTAATATAAGACCCTGCAGTAATAGAACTCTCTGCAATGCTGGATGGGAATACAATCATCTTAACAAAGGAGTTTTTAACCAACTCATATCCATAAAAGTGAAGAAGTCCAAAGATAGCATTTAACAGCGTTAGTGGATATAGGGCGTAGAAAATCCATTCCACTTTCTCTTTTGCGAATCGTGTGTTAGCGGCTATAAAGAACAAAGCAATATAGCCTATATAGGTTAATGCACCGTCATGCCTATTATATTGCCCGAACAGAGCTATTGTTTTGTATTGGGCAAAGAGAGTAGAGCCTAAGATAATCAGTAAGAAAATAAAGATGGGTTTATTTATATAACTATCTTGTAATTCATAGCCTTTCCCTAACATTTTATATAATAAAAAAAACAGTAAAATAAAAATAAAGATAAACATGGAAACAAACTTATAGTATGTAAATATATCCGTTTTTAAACCACTGTCCAACGAGGTTCCTGTGATCACTGGGCTAGAGAATTCAATAAATGCAACTCTTACTAATAATGGAATAAAAGCAATAACCATCAGTAACAGAGCCGCCATTTTACTATCTATGCTTTTTTGTGCTTCAAGCAATAAAATCTCATCAATGCTCTTCTTTCTTTCGCTCATTTTACATTCAGCCTCCAAACTAACACTACTTTAATTTCTTTTGAGTATCGAGCAATATTGCCTCTATCACTGGGGAAGAAGGAGAACCTGCTTGTATACTAATTTTTTGACTTTCTATCAGATATCTTTCTGCTTTCTTATAATCACCTGACCTATAAAGACTTTCACCATACTGAGCCAGAAATTGAGGATTTCTCAAAAGAAATGGTCGAATTTCCCTTGCCTTTAAAAAGTACTGATTGGCTTCCTTATATTTCCCTTGACCTGATAATGATAAAGCATATCGCCAAAGCAATATATAACTGTTTGAATGTTTTGTAATCAGTTGATTGTATACTGATTCGGATTTGGAGAAATTACCTTGTTTTAACTCATTGTTTGCTTGGTTAAATAGTTGACTATCCTGAGCAAATCTCTTATCTTGCTTCTCCCCTAATATAATCGATGTTATAACTCCAGCAAATAATGTGGAAAGAAGCACGTAAAAAACAATATTACGCATTTTCCCTGCTGTTTTTTCTTTCATTTTTAATCCTCCTGCCAATTACTTTTCAGACAACTGTCTATTCGACATATCTCTTTTTTCTCCTGCACAAAAAAGTAAAATACCAGGAGTTATTCCTGATATTTTACTTTTTCCAATACTTTTGATCTGCCTGACTTGAGGCAACTTCTGAATATCCAAATTGCTTTAAGATTACTTCTTGTTCATCTTGGTACTCTTTACTTATCCCACGTGCTTGTTCACTTTGAAATAATACCCGAATAGTCTGTAGTAAAATCTTGATGTCTAAGGCAAAAGAATAATTCCGAACATACATTAGATCAAATCGTAACTTATCCTCTGTATTTGTACTATATTTAGCCATTATTTGAGCTAAGCCTGTAACTCCTGGTTTTACAGACATACGATACGAATAATCCCGAATCGACCGTTCAAATTGCTCAATAAAAAATTGACGTTCGGGTCGCGGACCTACCAAGCTCATATCACCTTTTAACACATTAAATAGCTGTGGAAGTTCATCTAGACGTGTGGCCCTGATGAATCTCCCAAAAGAAGTAATCCGCGGATCTTTATCTGTTGCAAAAATAGGACCTGTAAGCTTTTCGGCCCCCTCTACCATGCTTCGAAATTTATAGATCATGTACCTGTGACCATTTTTACCCATTCTCTCCTGCTTAAAAATAGCCTTCCCTTTTGAATTTAACGGGACAACAATATACAAACAAAGCATAATTGGACTGAGAATACAAAGTAAAAGGCCTGAAACCACAACATCAAAAGTACGTTTCATAAAGAGCTGCGCTGGAGTAAGACCTGGAGGTTGAATAGATAGTACAAGCATATCATCAATTTGTTGGGGTTCTGCATCTAAAATAAACAGCTCGAAAAGTTCTGGAACAATCAACACTTCTTTGCGGCAGCGAGCGCAATGGCTTAAAATTTCAGCTTTTTCATCCTTGACTAGTGAAGGACTTAAGAGAACAACATCAACCTCTTCAATCATACTGGTATGCGCTCTCCACTGTTTCACAGAAAGAAACCTGTGAACAACAAACCACCCTGCAGCATGACTAAGAAATTTATGGGCAAAAACGACGCCTCTTTCTAAGTCACTATCTATGATTAGTACCTTTCGTAAACCATAACGTCGCTTGGCAAGCCACCAAATCGACATACGAGTCATAATCAGAAATATAACTTGAAGGAGCATGGAGAGAACAATAACACTTCTCGGGAAGGAAAACCCTCGATACCAAAAAGTAAGAGCCATAGTGGAGAGACCAAGCGTTGCAACAGCTAGAACAATTAGATAGATAAGATTGTATAAGCTCTTTCTTCTCCAGTTAGAGTAAAGATCAAACATATAAAAAATTATAAGTGTTACAATTGAAAGCCATGGTAAAACACTCGTATATGAATTCCAGTTATAATCCGGAACTTGTGTTCCAAATTTAATCCGAAAAGCCAATATAAAGGCTGCATTGACTAGAAATAAGTCTAGGAGGGCAAAAAAACTTTTATAAACTTTTACTCTTGAATTTCTGGTCATAAATCTTCACTTCTATCCTCTCTATCAACAATTCCTGAAGCTAACGACGAGAATAGTACATGAGGAGACAATTATGAATTCAAAAGCTGCTCAGTATCTACTTTTCGAAGTTTCTTTGCCGGTGTTCCTACAACAATCCATTCCGATTCAACTTTTCTTGTGACTACGCTTCCGGCTCCGATTACTCCTTCTTTTTCCACGGTAATTCCAGGTAAAAGCGTTGCATTAGCTCCTACCCTTCCCCCATTTTCAATTGTACAGCCCTCAAATTCACTAAATCGTCTTTCTGTTCTTCCCATATAATTATCATTACTAGTTACAACCCCTGGGGCAATAAATACGTCATTACCAATTGTAGAGAAGGCCGTTATATAAGCATTCGTTTCAATCTTACAGCGTTCCCCAATTGTACACCCATTTTCCACAGCTACACCACGACCAATAATTGTTTGGGTACCAACTGTTACCTTCTCCCTAACCGTAGCCAAATCAGCAACGAAAACTTCACTTTCTATATATGCTCCTCTATAAATCACAGTATTTGTTCCAATAGTACACCCCTCACCTACTATAGTAGGTTCAAGTTCCTTTTGTTGTTTTAAGGCAGATCTCTTAGCTCGCATCGGGAGCTTTCCAATTACAACATTGTCGTGAATTTGGCAGTTGGCACTGATAACACTTCCCTCATATATGATTACATTATGTCCAATTCTGACGTTTGAACCTATCACCACACCCTTTTCTATTATGCAGTTGTAACCAAGAACCACACTTTCTTCTATTTGTGTATTTTCATTAATATGATTGTTCATTTTTCTCTCCCTTTACACGACTAATTAAATTAGCTAACTGGATCGCCTGTTTTTCTCTACTATAGTATTCCTCAACTATCTGTCTCCCCCGACCATCCATATTAATTTTTCTTTCTATTATCGCTGAGGCTATACACCTACATAAATCAGGTAGGTAATTTTCTCCTTTTTCTTTTATATTACCATATACACCGAGCTTATGTTTCTCCAGCAATGATTTTATTTCTCCTTTTACTGTAGTTACGATATACTTATTTTGAATTAAGTAGTCAAAAAGCTTGTTAGGAAGGGCATCGGTAAAAAGAGGAATATCCTTAAGGCAAATAATAAATGCATCTGCACTAGACAAATACATATTGATTTGAGACTTAGGAACAGCTGATTTAAACAAAACATTGGAAAGATTCAATTCATTTACAAGTTCTATTAAAGAAGATTTATCTACACCCTCACCAACCAAAACAAATTTTATATTCTTTTCCTTTCGAAGTTGCTGAGCTGTGTAAATAATTTGTTTTAAATCATTTGCAGGACCATGAGCACCAGCATACATAAATATAATATCTTTATCGCTTGCACCCAGCTCTATTCTTACTTTTTTTCTCTCTTCCTTATCACTTGAAAAAGAGGTATCATGCAAGTCAATTCCGTTAGGTAAAAAGAAAAGCTTTTCCTCACAGACCCCTTTTGCTTTTAATCGTGGTGTCATCCCCTCCGTAAGAGTAATAATTTTTTCTGCGTTACAGTATAAAGTTCGTTCCATCCATAACAAGATTTTCACCATGATATTATTACGACCTTTTCCACTAATCTCTATAAGGGAATCGGGCCATAAATCTCTGACTTCTAAAAAAAAACTTGCTTTTCTGTACTTAGCCAATAGCATTGACGAAAACGCAATAAAAAGTGTAGGTGACGATCCGATAATTACGGAGGGCTTGTCTCTTTTGCATATTCCCACAATAAGTAAGGTTAAAGCAAATACCAACATATTCAGCATACGAGAGATACCATTATCCTTATATGGAAGTGCACCTACCCAGTTTATTACAAAAGTCGGCTTCACTTGCTCCTTTTTGACAAGCGTCCATGGGGAAAAGCGATATTTCTTATTATGGTGTATAAAATTGCTACCCCAAAGTTCCACTGTAAAACGCTCAGATAAATACTTTGCCAGCTCATAATGCCTAGAGCTGGCTGGATATTCAGGTGTCGTGCTGTATTGATTAATGATCCATACTTTCTCTTTCATTATTTTCCCCTAGTAAATCTTCATATAATTGTAATATTTTAACACTTTCTTTTTCCCAATTTCCTTCAGTCATCGCCCACTCTATTGCTCTTGCCCTTCTTTCCTTTAAAGCCTTTTGGTCTTGCGTTAAGCTAATAATAGCTCTCGCAATGCTCTTAGGGTCATACGGATCAAATAATGTTCCAAATCCTACTTTCTCATTTAACTTTCGAATTTCCGGTACATCACTTGCTGTTACAGCCAGCCCAGCCATCATATATTCCGATAGTTTATTAGGCAAACTATAGTAATTGTTTAAACATGTAGGCTTATAAGGAATAATACCGATATCGCACTCGCTTGCCTCTTGTACTAATTCCTTCATAGAAACAGGTGGGCAAAATTCAATTTTTCCTTCCTCTATATATGGCTTAGCTAATTCTTGTAAATATTCTTCAAGAGGACCAAACCCTCTAAAGCGAATAAGTATGTTATCAGATAAATATTTCACTGCCTTTACTACTTCTTCAAGTCCCCTATCTTTTAGATATCCTCCATGATACAGAACTATTATTTTCTCTCTGGTTTTTGAATCAATAGATAATGAAGAATTTATAAGCGCTTTGCTTTTCGTAAAGTTATGGACTACAATTGGCTTTCTAGATAAGGCATATCTTTTTTCTAATTCTTGTGCAATTGATTCATTAACTGTAATTACTCGTTTGGCCCGCTTAATAAAAAATCTTTCAAGTAATTTTATATTCTTTTTAAATAACCTTGGAAAATCAGCTCGCTGTTCTACCCAAAGTTCATGAGAATCGTAAACAAATAAACCGCCGTTTACTTTGGAGGCTATGTAAGCAACGGGTAGCATTTCAAGATCATGGGCATGATAAATATCTGCCTTAGTACGTAAAGCTAAGCGCGCAAGCTTATATAAACCTAAAATTTTGTTTAAACTAAGCTTTATCAAGGTCATAATGTTAAGTTTAGAACTATCAATTTCCCTCTTGATATTAGTAACACGACATACCCTATATCCATTTATCTTCTCATCATCTTGTAAAGCTACAGAGTCCTTTATACCGAGAACAAAAACATCATAATTAGGCGCTAAGGTTTCCGCCTCTTTTGTTACGCGAGGATCAGAAGAGACTGCATTCAGTACGACCATGCAGATTCTTTTCTTCATAATATTCCTGCCTTTTCACGAACCTTTCCTTCGCTATCCACGTAATCAGGATTCTCATCAATAAAAATTTTAAACCAAAGTTCGACATTCAATACACTCCAAAGCGCCCAACTTTGTTTTGCCGGAGAGTTCAACAAAGACCGAATTGCCTCGGGGTTGAAAACTCCTCGTTTTTTTGCGTGCTGATCAAGTAATATTTGTTCGATGAAACTCTTATCTTTCTCAAACCATACATTAATAGGAGTAGGAAATCCCTTTTTATCCTTACGGTTTAGTATTTCAGAAGGTACTAGTCCTTCCATCGCCTTTTTGAAAATATATTTTGGTTCCAGTCCCTTTACTTTAAGATGAGGCGGAATTGTAGCTGCCAGTTCCACTATCCGGTAATCAAGCATAGGTACCCGAGACTCAAGTGATACAGCCATACTTGTTCTATCCTCAACCTGCAGTAGTCCTGGCAGGTAGGCTTTTATATCGTGATACAACATTTTGTCAAAGACATTATCCGCCGCGTCCTTCCGAACATATTGAAAAAAAGATTCGCTCGGGTCATAGCCATACAATTCTTCATTTATTTCAGAACTTAAGATCGATGAAGCCTCTAATAAGGATGAACTATATTTCTTCCAAATTTCTTCAAAACCGGTAGTTTGACTTTTATCTTCAAATAAGCTCTTTCCTATTTTTTCAAGTGTAGTTTTTATGCCGTGCTGATTTATATATCCTTTTATAAACGTAAACCTTCTAGCGAGCTTGTCTAATAAGGATTGCGAAATGACTGCTTCATTTTCTTCATTTAGAGAAGAACCTACTTTTTCATATGTAAAAAAATAACGTGGATATCCCCCGAATATTTCATCTCCACCTTGTCCCCCTAACGCTACTTTTACGTTCGAAGCAGCCAACTGGCAGACAGAATATTGTGGTATGATTCCTGGCCCTACGCACGGTTCATCCATATGCCATACAAGCTTATGTAAAGTTTCCTTAAAAAAGCTTTCCGATGGAACGGTTTCTAAGTACTTCGTATTAGCATGGCGAGAGACAAGCTTTGCATATTTTGTTTCATCATAAAACTCATCCTCAGCAAATTTACCAGAGAATGTTTTAATCGGTTTGGTTACATATTTAGAAGATAAACACGTAACAGCGCTTGAGTCCACACCACCGCTCAAATGACAACCAAGAGGAACATCACTACGCAAATGAACGCGTACTGCATCTTTAACCATAGAGCGAAGCTCTTCGATAAACTCTGTTTCTGATTTCTCTGCATATTCAAAAGAAATATCCCAATATTGATAAATTTGAAGTTTTTTTGTCTCTCCTATAATTGCATAATGACCAGGCATTAACTTATAAATATCTTTAAAAAATGTTTTCTGATCAGGAATATACATAAAAGACAAATAATCAAGGATAGCTTGATAATTAGGCTCCCGTTTAATTGTTCGATCTGCAATCATCGCTTTAACCTCTGAACCAAACACAAATTTCTGCTCATCAGCATAGTAATATAAGGGCTTGATCCCGAGTCTATCTCTAGCAAGAAACAACTCCCTTTTTTCTTTATCCCATACCGCAAAAGCGAACATTCCATTCAGTAACGAGAGACAGGTCGGTCCTTTTGTTACAAATAAATATAGTAGAACCTCTGTATCTGATTCTGTTTTAAATTTAACACCTTGGCTTGTTAGTTGTTCACGAAGTTCTACATAATTATAAATTTCTCCATTAAAAACAATCGTATAGCGGCCATCAGCAGTTGTCATTGGTTGATGGCCTGCTTCTAAATCAATAATGCTTAAACGTCGAAAACCTAGCCCCATATTTCTATCTATATAGAGTCCCTCGTCATCTGGACCACGATGATAGAGCATATCACGCATTTTGACTATCTGTCTTTCACACACTGGCACCTTATTCATATTCAAAGCACCAACAAAACCGCACATATGTAAAACTCCTTAGGATATATTTTCCTCAGTCACTTAATCATCTATAAATGTTTTAAACCAAAGCTCCAGACAAAGCGCACCCCAAATAACTCGCCCAAAATCCTTTTCTTCTTTTATGGCTGCTTCCAAGGCTATAGGATCAAATATGCCTCGTTCCCTTGCTCCCTTATCTAATAACACCTCTTTAGCAAATTCACCTAAAGAATTTCTAAACCATAAATGCAAAGGCACAGGAAAGCCCATCTTATCCTTACGATTGAATACTTGTTCAGGTATAAGATTCTTAATTACCTTTCTAAAAAGATACTTGGGTTGACCACCTTTGAATTTAATAACTGGTGGAATGCTCGATAACAACTCAGCAATACGATGATCTAACAAAGGAACACGCGATTCCACCCCCCATGCCATGCTTGTTCTGTCTTCCACATGGAGTAAAGCAGGTAAATGAACCTTCATATCAAAGTAAAGCATCCGATTCAAAAAGGATTCAGCATTAGATCCATGGAATAAGTCCTGAAATGAATGAAAGACATGTTCATTATTGTTAATAATATCAGAATTATAAATATGTTTTACATCACCTGAACGATTCATTAGTCTAAAATATCTCTGATCCTGTGAATCGAAAAGCCCTTCGCTCCAAAAGTACTTCAACATAGGCGTATATTGTTTTAACATAGGCAAACTAGGTATAATTGAACGTAAAGTGGCTGCATAATTGTTACGTTCATCAGTTTCTTCAATAGCCCCCTTAAGACACTCCTCTAGATAACCAACAAGGTATCGGGTATACCCACCAAATATCTCATCCCCTCCTTGTCCTCCTAATACTACTTTTACATGTTCAGAAGCTAACTGGGATACCATAAATTGAGGGAATACACCAGGTCCAGCAGAAGGCTCATCCATATGATAGATAATTTTAGGAAGAACATCTACAAAGTCAGCCCCCGTAGGATATGTTTCAAGATACTGAGCACCCGATTTTTCCGCTACCATCCTAGCATACTGGGTTTCATCAAATCTTTCTCCCTCGTCAAAAGCTCCCGTAAATGTTTTAAGCTTATCACCTGTAATATTAAAGGCTGAAGCAAGACTAACAATTGTACTAGAATCCAAACCTCCTGATAAATGGGCTCCCAAAGCCACATCGGAACGCAAACGAATTTTCACTGCATCTTCTAATAAAGTCCTCAACCTATCTAAAAAATACTCCTCTGTATGATCAGTATCAATATCAAAATTAACATCCCAATATTTAAGATTGTCTAAGATTCTTCCTTCCTCATTTATAATTAAATAATGACCAGGAAGCAATTTATTGATACCCTTAAATAAAGTATGCTCACCTGGAACTGTTTGAAATACTAAATATTCTTGGATCGCTTTGTAGTTTGGTTGCTTCTTTATAAAATCAGTGGCTAATATAGCCTTTATCTCTGATGCAAAGATAAATGTGTTAGACTCTTTCCAGTAATAAAAGGGTTTTATCCCCATCCGATCTCTAGCACAAAACATTATTTTTTTTCTGTCATCCCAAATAGCGAATGAGAACATTCCTATAAAATATTTAACACAATCTACACCGAACTCTTCGTATGCATGTATAATTACTTCTGTATCTGTATAGGTACGAAAGCGATGCCCTTTACCCCTCAAACTTTGGGCTAACTCTAAATAATTATATATACATCCGTTAAATGTTATCCAGATGGTACCATCTTCATTAGATAAAGGCTGTTTTCCGCCCTCTGGGTCAATAATAGCTAGGCGACGATGACCTATCCAAATATTTTCCTTTGAAGCAAACCACTCTCCGCTTCCATCAGGGCCTCTATGGTTTAGCACATCTAGCATTCTTCTTCCATTGTCTTTTATAGATAGATGACTATTAGCTATAATTCCTGCAATTCCACACATATGAATGTACCTCTCTGTAATAGATTACTTATCTAAAGTTCGTTATAAATCCTAAGTAATTTCTGTCCTTCTACATCCCAGTTTAACTCTTTGGCTGCTTTCTCACTATTTTTCCTAATATTAATTAGTTTTTCTTGAGATGAGAAAAACTCTTGAATTGCCTTACCAAATGCTTCAGGAGAAGCCATATTGGCCGTAAAAATACAACCATATTTCTCCTGAATAAATCGGAAAAAAGGCAAGTCTTCTGCGATGACAGGAACATGTGCAAGTATATATTCAAATAATTTATTAGGAGAACAATATAAGTGATTATCGTCTATCGGTTGATATGGAATTACACCAATATCAGCTCCTACTGAATAATACAACATTTCTTCACTTGGTACTTTACCTAAGAAGAACACTTTTTTCTCGACTCCTAGATCTCTGGCTGTTTGCCTTAATGAAGCTTCATAATCACCATACCCTATTAAAGCTAGACAAACCTTCTCAGGAAAGTATTTTACACCTTTTACTAAGGTTTCTATATTCCGTTCAGGAGAAATCCAGCCCTGATATAGAACAACTTTCCAATCATCAGGTATACTACCTTTTTCTTTTAAGCGACTTGTGATTTTACTACTAAATCCCTTTGGTAATTCAGTGCAGTTCATAATTACCCTAGGCATATTAACTTTATATCTTTCAGCCATTAAACCTGCTATAAATTGATTAACAGTTATTACAACATCTGGGTTATTTATATATTTTTTCTCATCTCTAAAGTATTTTTTTTGTAGTGAGATTGGCAGAACTTCCTGTGCGTAATATAGCTCATGTGCATCATAAACTAGTTTTGCACCTTTTTTACGGGCTGCTTGTATCCCCGCCTTGAGACATGGAAGGTCATGAACATGATATACATCAGCTTCGAAACTTAACAATTTTGAAATCATAAATTGATCAAACGGAGTAATCTCAAAAAAAGTTCTAGCTAACTTCATAAACAATTTATTAACAAACATTTTCAACTTATCATTATTAGGAAGAATAGCCCTAATTTTCTTGAGTCTCTCATCATCCCAATCATACTTATATCTATAGATTTGTATACCATCTAAGATATAATGTTCTTCTTCTATACACTCAAACCCCGCTAGAAGTGTAACAGAGTGACCAGCTTGTATTAAAGTTTTTGCTTCTAATAAAATACGGCGGTCAATCATCTGGCTATCTGGAGTGATCATTACAATTTTCATTAAAACACCTCTGTCGAACTAATTTCTTCTACTTATTACATTCCTTTTATTAATCCCTATGTAATAGTGACTATATGGAAAAAAACTGATTATATAAACAAAAAGGTAACTCCCGACAAGTGCCATAAAAAGAACTATAGGATAAAAAATCCACTGATTACTGTAGACGTTTATCAATTGCAACTTCTGAACCGTAATTGAAATTATTAGAGGATGGATTAAGTATATGCCAAAGGAATAAGCTCCTAGCGATTCAATTACCTTAATAAGAGTTGTATGGATAGAGCTTTTAATTTTAAAAATAAAGATAAACGTTATAATATAATAAAATGGTTCTAACATTCGAGGAATTACCAAGAATAGATAAGGCACACTTTCGAAAAACGGATTTTTAGAAAGACCATATAAGAACAATGCGGCCATTATTATTGTGAAACTAACGAAGATAATAGAAAGTCGACTGCCATTTATACTAGTTATTATTTTCTTAAAGTTGTCAAAATTACATGCTATATATATACCTGTTGAAAAATAAAATAAGTATGAAAACACCTGTATATAATTAGCCATTTGAATGACAGATGGGACATTTAAGACTAATAAAATATATATTAAATTCAAGATTAATTGGATAAAAAAGGCGGTTAATACAAAAGCTGTAACTTCATTTCTCTTCTCAGCAAATATATAAAGTTTAATAACAAAGGGGTAAATAATATATAGTTGTACAATAAGAGCAAAATACCAAAGATGATATGAAGCATTAGCCCAAAAAATCATTTTAAGTAACTGCTTAAAGTCAAAAATTAGGTCTTGATTGTTGAACCAAATATACAATATAGAGAATATAAAGTAGGCAGGAATAATACTTTTAAACCTTTTCCAATAAAATGATTTTAAGGAATATTCCTTATAATATCTATTTGCTAGCACCATTCCAGATATAAAAACGAATAAAGGTACAGCAAAATGAACCAGCACATTCATAGTTACGTTCACAATTAAAATTAAATTAAGCTCATGTATCATCGAAAAATAAGTAGTTGTGTGAATAAGTAAAACTCCAATTATCGCCATACCTCTAAGAAAATTGCCTTCTTTAATGTACTTCACTTAACAGACACATCCTCAAGTTGAACTAGAAATGAAAAAGTTATAAAAATCGAGTTATCCGATTTCCTATAATACAGTTACAATGTTTTGAAAAAAGGGAATAAAGGAGAATAGATAAGATAAGAAAGAAAATGATATTGAAAGTGTTTATACATCCGATTTGTCAGTGTACAAAGCCTATCCAACTTCTATTCTTCTATTTTCGTTCATCATTCTCCTAAAAAGAATATTACAGTTAAGTCAGATGTATAATTATAAAATATGCTCTTTTACATGATTTAGTAATCTTCTAGATATTGTTCAATTAATTGAGAATTTAATTCGGCTTTTCCAATTTGTCCGCCTTCAACCCCTAATTGTGAAATCCCATTATAAAAAATTAAATATTTGTTATTATCTTGAACAATGTTTAATCCATAATGAATCGCATTCCATTCCTTGGTCCAATCTCGATCAATATATATAGGATTATTTTTATAAGGAATAATTTCCTCCCCTGATATTTTGTACATATCTATATAGTGTTGATTTTTATTATTACCTTCTATAAAAAGAATGTTACTTTCTTTAATTTTTACTCCACCTATGGTATAGTAACCATCTCCTTGTAGTATATTCTTAACAACAAGTGAAGAGGAGTCTGTCCACTCTTCCCCATCTTTAGAAGTACGGCGTTTAATTATAATCTGATTTTCTACTATTGTAGAATAGTACATCTCTAACAATCCCTGCTCTTGAATTATAAAAGGATCTAATATCATATCTTCTAGCACTTGTTTCTCCACTTTCCACTTAATTCCGTCTGGAGAATAGGCAAGATATAGCCTATCATATGGCTTTGCAAAATATTTACCAGCAGAAAAATACATTAAATATCTTTTAGAAGGATTTTTGGTTTGCTTATTCTCCATAACAAATGGAAAAGAGTAGTTCCCCTGGAAAGGAAGGTTTCCTTCGTTAAATATTCTTCCTTGCTTAACCCACTTTATTCCATCGCTGCTAGTAGCTAAATGAATTCTCCATCGCATATCTTCCCCATAAGCACAATAATACAAATAATATATCCCATCAATTTTAATTACTGAAGGATATTCTACGTGTTTTGAACCTTCTGATTGTGGAGATATGGAAACTATTGGATTACGAATCTCGTTTTTGAATATGTTTGGAGGAAGTTCATTAAGCCATTTAGCCGGAACTAACTTTTTGGAGTTTTTCCAACGTTCAGCATAGGTTAAAAATTCACTGGAATTTGTTACTTTTCCTATAAGTTCAACCAAAATCTGATTATCATCTAAATATTTCTCGTCAACTGCGGATTCTGATTTCTTTTTGCTTAAAAAACTACTAATAAACTCTTCTTTGATTTTAAATCGCACTTTCTTTATTGAAGGTGAATAATTTAAAGAACCCAATAACCAGTATTCATTTTCATCGTATAGATGAATGTCTAATTTCCCTTGCTCTTTCATTTTATAGGTTACTTCTATGTAGGTTTCTTTAAATTTTTTTGTTTCTGCTAACCAAACAAATTTAAATGGGGAGTGATTAAGTTGGCCCTTTACTCCATTTATTATACGATAGTGATCAGAAACTGAATTAATTCTGCTTCCCCAGTTCATATTTATAGTATCAGGCCAAATATAAAAATTATGATTTATATTATCATCTTCTTTTGTCCCAACCGCTACTTCAGATATAGTTTTTTCATTATCCCCATTTTTTCCAATAAGCTTAATCCCATAAACTGAAGCAACTCCTTCACCAATAAATCGACCTATTATTTCTGTTCGAACTGGTGCTAAACTATACGAAGAAGCAGGATAGTTAAGTGGAGAAATTTTTGTATCATAATCCTTTAAAAGCGGTTCAAATCTTCTTACTGAGTTTTGGAATAAAATCTCGGCTTCTGGATTATTAGTAATTATTGAGTAATCATGCAAAGCTAACATACTAACTAAGGCACCATTTAAAACCCTTGAAGGCACCTTAGTAGGGTATTCCTCAAAAAATGGACCTTCTTTTTCAAAACGTGTAAATCCTCCATACTCTAAGGGAACTTTGTAGGAAAGGAAAATTTTATCTGCAGCATTTCTATACTTCAAACTCCCTGTCTTTTCATAAAGGTAAGAAAATAACTCTAGGGAAATCCCTTGAGTTAAAGCTGAATTCCAAGGTGCCTTTAGAGAGTAAGGATAATAAGGCGCAAAATCAAAATTAAAGGGGAAGAATAATGCTCTATCCACTTGCTTAGAATTAGCTAAAAGCCATTGAGCATGTTTCTCTGCGGCAGTTATATTATTATCTAAGGCTAAAATTAATCCATCCATCGCAACTTTAGTAGGATTAGCTACCGACTTCCCTTCAGTTTTCCATCCCATTTTTGGCTCTACATAAGGATTAACGCCATCTCCATTATCCTTGGATCCAAAAATAATTCTATAGAAGTTTTGCTTGTAGAACTGAGGTAGCACTAACTCCTGCGCTCGGTCAAATTTAGAGTTATTTTGAATTCCTAAAGTGCAACGAGGAGAAATAGTAAATATAAAGATAAAGATAAAAAACATCAGCGAATAAAACTTTACTTTTTTACTTAAAATCATTTTCCTTCTCCCCGTTTAAATGCTGATAATTCTCACATATCTTATTTGATAAAACTCTATAACTAAAGTTTTCTCTCGCATATGCGCTGATTTTTTCCTTTTCATAAAGGTCAATATTTTTGATAACTTTCAATATAGCTTCTGACAGTGCCACAGGATTTTCTTTTTCACATAGTTCTCCTAAAAAATCCTCCTTAATGATGCTTTCTGGTCCACCACATCGTGTGGCAACTGAAGGTTTCCCGGAAGCCATAGCTTCAATCAAGACTACCCCAAATGTTTCCACTTTGCTTGGAAGAACAAATATATCACATTCTTCTCTCATAATTCGGGCAACTTCACTTCTAGGTTTTAAACCTAACATTTTGCATGAATCTTGTAACCCTAAATCTTTTATTCTTTCTTCAACTGCTTTAAATAAAGAACCGTCCCCTACAATTTTTAGTGAGATATTAGGTACCTCTTTTTTCGCTCTATAAAATGCCTCTATTAGACCAAGAGGATCCTTTACTTCCTCTAAAAATCCTACATACACAAGCTGTATTTCTTTTTTGTGTTTCTGCTCGGTAGCTTGGTAATAAAAGTCACTTGTGGAAACGCCGTTATAAAGAACGTCTATCTTATTAATGGTATCCTCATCAGAGTAATAACTCTTTACCTCATTTGCTAAAGCATCACTTACACACCATACCCGGTCTGCTTTTTGAATAGCATTAAGTGTTAATTGCCTAATTATTGACCTTCCCGTAAGATAAGTAAATGGACCTGTATGTTCAGTAATAACAAAAGGAACTTGGAACTTCTCAGAAACTTTCAATGCAGCATTTCCATCTAAGTATCCAGTATGCGCATGTATGGCATCAAATTTGAATTCTTTCCATACGCGCTCAATAACAGACATTACAGCCGAACTATAAAGCCAAGCATGGAAGTGAAATGGGATTAAAGGAACACCTACCCGATAATAAGGATACAGTACAGGTACACCTTCATAATCTGTCCACTTTACTTGTCGGTTTGCAATAGGATAATGCTTAAAAGCTTTTAATATTTTAAAAGGGTTAATACCATTTAACCAATAAGGACGACAGGAAATGACCCTGGCGTCTATTTCTTCATACTCTCTTAATGCCTTTACTTGTTCATGTACAAAAGGCCCACTTAGCCTTTGCTCTGGGTGAGGGAACATATGTGAAAGCACTAAAACTTTTTGAACTCTTCGCTGAGATATCTTTTTCCAGCGCTCCGCACTTTTAGAGGCTTCATAGTAAGCATCCTCTGCTTTTGAACGTTGTTGTTCTTTCTCCTCTAATAATCCCTTAACGATAATGTTCTCGGCCTCTTTACCTTCTAATGTATTCACAGCCTCACTTCTCTTACCTTCTATATCCTCTAGAATGGCATTTAAGAATGATACTTTTCTTTTCAGAAATTTTTGTGACTGTTGGTTTGCTTGCAGTATTTGTATAAGGCTTATCCCATCTTTTCTAAACTCTTTAAAAGAGTCATATAACCAAGTTGGTTTTGGGTATAAACCTCCCTCTTTAACCCATAAACCCCATGAGCGGTATATGTCCTTATGTTTTACTTTTAGCACATTCTGCCCTTTTTCTAGCTTCAAAAAGGGTACAATATTCGTGTGTTTCTCTAGACTATGGTACACAAATTCATGTATTGTAATATTTCCGTATAAATAAAGTGATATGGCCAAGCCAAATTTATCTGCACTCCAAGCACAATTTATAGGGATTTTAATTTTCTTATTTTTTTCGGTAACTGTAGTCTCAAAAAGTAGTTCCACTTCTCCTGTTATTCCATCAATTCCATATAAGGAGAACTTGTCTACTTCTTCTCGACCTGTAACAGTAATTGTTATATAATCTCCAGGGCGAGATATAACAGGGAAACGCATAGAGACTTCTGCGCCCCCGCCTTTAGGATTAGTATTATAAATCCCCTCTGAAGTAAAACTAACGTTTGCAGGAAGAATAAACCTTGCCCATTCTGAGCTTATAGTAAAATCCGGATCAACACACTGTAGCTTATTTGTGAAATCAACCTTACATAGATTCCTCCCGACCTCAGGGATAATCTTTTCATTATCCTCTTGGATAGAGATCTTCTCTTTTACCTTGTATAGGGCCATAATTTCACTTCGATTATTATAAATAAAGTGACTATCGTCAGAGAACCAATAATTATGTCTAACAGCGTCGAGAGTTCTTAAGAGCATGTCGTCAGCTTCACTGTCTTTTAAGACTTTTTGTGTTGACCCACAATTAGGACATACAGCCCCTTCCCACTCATTGAAAATATTTAGCTTTCTCTTAAGTGAAATAGTAGGATCAAATAATGGTAGAGTTACATCTCCGCTATATCTTACCTCACTTAGCTTCCAGTTTTCATTTTCGATTAATCTGCTTATTTTTTCTTCATTATAGAATCTTTGATGCCAATGAATATGATAAACAAAGTTACATTCACCGCATTTTGCTTCGTTTGCTTCTATCTGTTCATTGTGAGGTACGGTAATAAGAATATAATTTTTGGCTACCCTTTGAAGCTCAATAAGGCCCTTATTATGTAATTCTATAGGAAGATGCTCTAATACATCATTTATCATAACAAGATCAAAGAAATTATCAGGAAAAGGAAGATCATCAATTGATGCAACAACCTTTTCTCTGGTAACATATTTTAATGCTTCCTCGCTTATATCAGCACCGACTACGTGAAGTTCTTTGGGCAACAAATTTGTAATATGGCCATCCCCACACCCTACATCTAGAATGCTGCTTACATCCTTAGGTAAAATATCAATAATGTCAAAAAGAACCTGAACTTGGTATTTTTCTGGGGAATTTCCCCAGATATTTTCTTGTTCATAGTAAATATGATCATTTATCATTTACGATCCCTGCCTTAAAAGGCTGTATACACAACCCTTTTTCTACATTTTCAGTTATGTTTTGTACTACTTGAAAATGAATACTCCGATCTAACACATGATAGCTTTCGGGCTCGGCACCATTATTAGAAGACTTTTTAAAAATAGCTACGCTAGCAACATAAGATCCTTTACCCAATAATAGTTGCTCGACCGAGAAAACAAACGTTCCCTTATTAGGGATTTTTCCTTCTTTATATATATTTTCATCTGCAATCCATTGACTGGCACATCTTCCATCAGGTAAATAAATGCAAAAAACAAAAGCTGCATGCTCAAGCTCTATATTTGAGCTATATTCTATATGAACCTTCATTGGTTGCTCTATTTCAAAAATTTTTGTTTCAATACCCTCATGATTTAACATACGAACAGCCAGTATTTGAGCCTCTTTGCTACCATATTCACTTACTTTCAGACCATTAACTTCAAGTCCTTCAAAATTAGACGATAAGTCAATATTAGAAGGTTTTTCTTCTTGATCAATAACTCGTTTATGTTCTGATGAAGTTTCCTCTTTCTCAGCATCTAATAAAATACTGATTGGTATATCAATTTTGTGGAGGAATCTCTCACTAACAGGCAAATGACCTAATCTCTTATAAGTTCCATCCTTATATATCTCAATAGCAATGGGATCCTTTTCAACTTTTACATCAATATTAAGATGGAACTTTCTTTTATTATTTAATAAAGTCTTGGGAATTGAAAACTCAAAAGGTGCGTGTTTATATTGACTTTTTAAGTTTTTATATTCACGATACATTTCATTTTTTTCCCTATATGCCGGTCCCCAGTCCATAAATCCTTTACTATCAATTAAATGATGGGGCTGATCCAAAGAATTATCCATTGGCTCTCCAACATCTATCCTTCCTATTTCTTCTCCATCGCATAGTAAGCTTAGAGAGTATACCCTATTTTTACCGCTTAATTTTTCGTCATTCTGTGGAACAAAGTGAAACAAAAGAACCTGGTATATATCTTCATGTCTCTCTAGGGCCGTAGCATGTTTTTTTGATATTTTTAGATCCCTAGCGCGTAAACGAATCTCTTCCTCTTTACGGATCATTGCCGAATACTCTTTAATAATTTCTAGCGGGTCACCATCTGCACGTATTTTTCCTCTGTCTACCCAAATAATTCGTTCGCATAGCTGCAAGACACTGCTTAAATCATGACTAACAAACAGAACTGTAGCGCCTGACTCTTCTGTAAGCTTCCTCATTCTCTCTACACTTTTCCCTGCAAAATAAGCATCTCCAGCACCAAGGACTTCATCAATAATAAGTATTTCCGGCTCTATAGAGGTAGCTGTGGAAAAAGCTAAACGCGCATACATACCAGCGGAATATGTCTTAATTGGTTGATCTATAAAATCTTCTAACTCAGCAAAGTCTATAATTTCATCTTCTTTCATCACTATGTCTTTAGATGAAAGGCCTTGATAAGATAATGCTGCCTTTATATTTTGTCTACCAGTAAATTCAGGATGAAATCCAGTACCAAGCTCCATTAAAGCTTGTATGTTTCCATTAACTTGCATATACCCCTCTGTAGGAGAAATATTTCCAATAATCGTCTTTAAAAGAGTACTTTTTCCAGCTCCATTTCTGCCTATAATTCCAACACGTTCCCCTTTTTTAATAGTTAAGTCGAGGTTTCTTAACGCCCAAAATTCCTGATAATAGTTTTTCTTCCAGAAATTTAAACCAAACGCATCCAGAATCTTGTCCATTGGATTATTATATAATTTATACATTTTTCCTAGCTTTATTATTTCTATTGCAATATTAGACATTGTCTACAAACACCCGTTTCATTTTTATAAAAAAAACATATCCTAAAAGGAATGTAAGTAAAGAAACAAGAGAAAGTGTTACGAATATACCTGCATCAGGAAAGCGGCCTAACATCAAAACATCTTGGTAAGAAACTATCAGATAATACATAGGATTTAATGCCAAGAATGGTTGGAGACTTGTTGGAATCATGTCCTCTGTATAGGCTATAGGGCTGATTAACATTAAAACTAGTATTAATACTGAAACAATACTCTGCAAATCTCTTGCAAATACATTAACACTCGATAAAATCCATATTAAGCCAATTGAGAATAATATTTGTAACAACCATATTAATATAAAAAATGGTAGCCAAATCGTCCATTTATCCAAAAAACCTAGAACTAATAACAGCATAATCATTCCTGTAAACTGAGTACTTTGAGAAACTAATACTGCCTTTACAGGAATCAATTCAATAGGAAAGAGCGTATTTTTTATTAAACTTGAATTTGAAACAACAGATGAGACCCCGTTGCTAAGCGCTTCTGAGAATCCTATAAAAGGAATTAAACCACAAAAAATTAAAGCTACATATTCATTAGAATCAAACAAATGAAATTTAACTTTAAAAATAAATAGATATACCATAGCATAAGCACCAAGTAATAATAACGGATAAAAAAACAGCCATAGCATACCTAATAATGAACCTGCAAAACGTGTCCTGATATCGTTTTTTGTCGTTTGCCATAGTAAGACTCTATATTTATACAAAAGTTTAAAAGGTTCTAGTATTTTCATCAATTAATCACCAACTAACAAATTAACAATCTTTTCTGCCGCATGGCCATCACCATATGAGTTAAAGGAGTTGATATCAAAGCTCTTATCTGCGATCCGTTTATATGCACCTAAAATTCTTTCGATATCAGTACCACATAAGATATTGGCTCCTACCTCTATGGTTTCAACCCACTCTGTTTCTTCTCTTAATGTAATGCAAGGAGTTCCTACAAAAAAAGCTTCTTTTTGTACCCCTCCACTGTCTGTTAATATCAATTTTGCGTTGCTCTCCAATTCAATCATTTGTAGGTAAGGAACTGGATCAATTAATTTTATGGAATCAGGAACGTTTAAATTATTTTCCTTTATCAATTTCCTAGTACGTGGGTGGAGAGCTAGTAATACAGGAATTTCATTAGCAATCTGACTAAATGAATTAAATATATCTTTAAGTACGCGAGGAGAATTTGTATTTTCTGCTCTATGTACTGTAGCTAACACAAATTCTTTAGGACGTACATCAAATAAGGATACAAGATCTAATCTACTAAACGAGCTATAATATTTCATACAATCATACATAACATCCCCGACGTTTACTCCATTACAAAGGCCCTCTTTTTGTAAATTTAAAATAGCTGTATCCGTAGGACATAGAAGCAAATGTGACATATGATCAGTAAGAACTCGATTAATCTCTTCTGGCATTTTCCGATTATAACTTCTTAATCCTGCTTCTACGTGTGCTATAGGTATATGTATTTTACTTGCGGCTAATGCACCTGCTAATGTAGAATTTGTATCACCATATACCAGCACCCAATTTGGCTTTTCCTTCTCAAGAATTTCTTCTATGCCCTTTAGCATATCTGCTGTTTGTTGGCCATGCGTACCGGAGCCCACATGAAGATTATAATTAGGTTTTGGAATACCTAATTCTTCAAAGAAAATCTCACTCATATTGTGATCATAGTGTTGTCCGGTATGTATAATAATCTCTTCAAGTGATTTAGAATGTGCTCTTTCTCCGTTATACTTTTTAATAGCGCGAGACACAGCAGCAGCCTTTATAAATTGCGGTCTTGCCCCTACTATAGTTGCTATCTTCATTTTTCATTCCCCGATTCGGTCGATTTCTCTTATAATTTGTAGTATTTTCCTTTAACCTGCTTATTTTCCAAAGCATTCCTCGTATCAAAAATTACTTTAGAGTACTTAGCGATAAGCTCATAATCAAAAGAGCTATGATTCGTCGTGATAATAACCAAATCCGCCTCTTCAAGGGTTTGAATATCTAAATCAACTGTTTCGATAATATGGTCACCTAATTTAAAGCTCTGGACGTATGGATCTACAACAATGAATTTTGCACCTGCTGACTCTAAGTTTTGAAGAATTAACAAAACCGGTGATTCTCTAACATCGTCAATATCTTTTTTATAGCTAACACCTAGAACAACTATATTCGAACCATTAATTGGTTTCTTTTCTTTATTAAGAATATCCATAGACCTATCTATAACAAAATCAGGCATGGAATTATTTATTTCTCCTGCTAACTCAATCAAGCGAGTATGGTAATTGTATTCACGCGCTTTCCACGTCAGGTAGAACGGATCAATTGGAATACAATGACCTCCTAGTCCTGGGCCGGGATAAAAAGGCATAAAACCATAAGGCTTGGTTTTAGCCGCATCGATTACCTCCCAAACATCAATGCCCATCTTTTGGCAAAGAATTGCCATTTCATTTGCGAGCGCGATGTTAATATGGCGGAATGTATTCTCATAGATTTTTTCCATCTCAGCTATTGCTGGACTAGAAACCTCGTGAACTTCACCTTCGAGAACAGAACGATACATAGAAGCCGCGACCTTTGTACAAGACTCAGTTACACCACCAACAACCTTCGGCGTATTTTTTGTATTGAAGTGTTTATTCCCAGGATCGACTCGTTCCGGTGAATACGCAAGAAAAAAGTCTTTGCCGCACACCAGACCAGATTCCTCAAGAATTGGTCTAACAAGCTCCTCTGTTGTACCAGGATAAGTGGTGCTTTCTAACACAACCAATATTCCAGGCCGAAGATATCTGGAAATCTCACGGGTTGAACTCTCTACGTAGCTTGTATCCGGCTGTTGATACGTATCCAGCGGTGTCGGTACGCAAATCGCCACAGCATCCACTTCATTAATAAAGGAAAAATCACTCGTTGCCTTTAGTTTGTTCCCTGTAACAATTGTCCGTAGATCATCATCCACTACATCCCCTATATAGTTAATGCCTTGATTAACCATATCAACCTTACTTTTTTGCACATCAAAACCAATAACATCAAACCCTGCCTTCGCTTTTTCTACAGCCAGCGGCAGCCCAACATATCCTAAACCAACTACACCTATCGTAGCGCTTTTCTCATCAAACTTTTTAGCCAATTTGTTCGCTAAATCTGAGAGCTTAACTGTTGTATCTATACTCATCATCTTGATCCCTTCATTTCGAAAAATTCACGGACAACTGAGATAACATATTCCTGATCGTCAAGGGCAAGTTCCGGATACAGCGGCAGCGCCATCGTACCAAGAGCGGCTTTCTCTGATTCTGCTA